>JAWBQJ010000008.1 GCA_038845865.1 Desulfurococcaceae archaeon | reverse complement strand
TGGTCAAGTGTTCACGCGTGGAGTGAATACAATGAAAAGAATTGAAAGTTGCATCGGTCGGAGACCTGAACCTCACAATGATGTATCCCTCGGAATACAATGAAAAGAATTGAAAGGTTACACCTCCCATCTCCATGATGCTCATGTAGACATCCCGAATACAATGAAAAGAATTGAAAGGCTGGTGAAGTTGCTCTACAAGCTACTCAGCGATATATTCATAGAATACAATGAAAAGAATTGAAAGCTACGAGAGGCAGTCCGTGATATTCATGTACGATGTTGAGAATACAATGAAAAGAATTGAAAGCTCTATCGTGAAGTCGTTGGGTTCATCTGAAAAGATGTAGAATCGAATACAATGAAAAGAATTGAAAGGTCGCGATCGTCGCTCAGACAATAGCGTCCCTAGCTGTAGACATGAATACAATGAAAAGAATTGAAAGAGAAATACCCCAAGAGGTATTAGAGAGCGTGAATAACCTAGAGAATACAATGAAAAGAATTGAAAGGGACATCGAGACCGGGGAGACTGGAGAAACATATATAACAGAATACAATGAAAAGAATTGAAAGCGACTTCAGCGCGCCACGGGGCTTGACCCGCTTTCGTTTACCCGGCGCTAGCGGGTGTTAAACACCGGTGAGCGCGGAGTAATTAGAAGGTACTGGTGGTTTAACCCAGCGGCCGACCTTCTTACCCGTTAACTCTCCATCGGCTACGACTACGTGTCCCTTTAAGACCACGTGTTTTACCCTGCCTCTGAGCCTACAGCCTACGTAAGGTGATAGCTTGTATTTGTATTCAAGCCAGCTGGAGGTGATCTCGGTGGTGCCGTTTGGGTCGACCACTACGAGGTCTCCACTAGAACCCGGTACTAGTGCTCCTTTAAACGGCCATAGCTTAAACAGCTTGGCCGGGTTTTCCGAGAGTAGCTGGGGCACCCTGGTTATGGGTATTGCACCTTTAAGCGCCGCGTCAACCATTAGTGGTAGCAGTGTCTGGACACCGGCAAACCCCGCAGAAGCCTCCCATATGGGCTTAGACTTCTCTTCGGGCGAGTGCGGCGCGTGATCCGACCCCACAGCATCCAGTAGCCCGCCTACCACAGCCTCTAATAGCGCTTTCCTGTGAATTCCCCCGCGTATTGGTGGGTTGACCTTGATCAAGGGTCCGTGCTTGTAGTAGTCCTCTCTGTCTAGTAGTAGGTAGTGGGGGCAGGTCTCGGCCGTTACATCAACACCTTGGTTTTTGGCGGCTTTAACAGCCTCGAGGGCGTCTACAGAGGATACGTGAACTACGTGGGCTTTACCGCCGGTATACTTGGCGATGGTAGCTATCTTCACTATACTGTAAACCTCCGCTAGAGGGGGCCTAGCTTCCTCGTGTACCAAGGGGTCCGTTCTACCCGTTGCTTTCAGCTTCTCGGTGAAGTACGTAACTATGTTATGATCTTCTGCGTGAAACATAACCCTAGTACCGGTTTTCGCGGACTTGTACATGGCCTCGTAAAGTGAAGCGTCACTAGGTGGTGGGATGTTACCCGTAGTAGGGCCCATGAATATCTTAAATCCGATGGCACCCGCTCCCAACATATCCTCGAACTCGTGTAAGTTAGCGTCGTGAAGTACGCCTAGCAGGGCGAAGTCTGCGTAAGCTTTCGGCTCTAACAACCTAGCCTTAGATACTAGTTTACTGCTATTTTCTACGGGTGGAATTGTATTAGGGTGTTCAATAACTGTCGTTACCCCACCCTTTATAGCCGCCTTGGATCCATGTTCGAAATCGTCTTTGTACTCTAAGCCGGGTTCCCTCATGTGCACGTGCTCGTCAACAACGCCTGGAAACACGTAGCAGTTCGTTGCATCAACTACCTCATCAATACCAGTAGATGGTATTCCAGTACCTATTTCCACAATCACCCCTTCAACGATCTTCACATCCCACTTAAATACACCCGTGGAAGTCACCACGAGACCGTTCTTTACGAGTAAGCTAGCCAACCTACACCACCCCTGTTTACTAGGTTAGTGAGGTAAAGCGTTATTTACCCTTCGCCCATTAGTCTTACAGGGGTTAAGCTTGGAAGACCCCTACAAGCTCGTGGAAAAGTGGATCTCCGCGGAATCGTATATCGTGGTTGGTAAGGGCGTTACCAGGGTAGACGCGATTGAGAAGGCGCTAGGCAAGGCTATGTTTACAGAAGACTACTTCGTAGACTACGTTATCGGTAACGCCCTTTTCGTAAAGCAGGTTTTAAGTCCTCACCCTCACGCGAGGATAGTGAAAATTGATCCCATTAAAGCGCTCTCACTTGAAGGCGTCTACGGGGTATTTACAGCCAGAGACGTACCCGGCGAGAACCAGGTGGGATACGCCATTCCGGATCAGCCGTTGCTGGCACAGGGCAAGGTGAGGTACGCGGGCGAGGTAGTCGCGTTAGTAGCGGCTGTGGATTACGACAAGGCGATAAAAGCGGTTGAGGACATCCACGTCGAGTACGAGCCACTACCATACGTACTAGACCCTCTCGAAGCTATGAAGAGAAGCGACGTACTCGTACATGAGGAGAGGGGCTCGAATATAGCCTTTACAACTAGGGTTAGGAAGGGTGACGTGGAAGAAGGGCTCGCCAAGGCGCATGTTGTTGTTGAAAACGAGTACAGGTTACACCACCAGGAGCACGCGTACCTCGAGACTGAAGCAGCTTTAGCAATACCGGAGTCTGAAGGCAGAGTAACGGTTATAGGCGCACTTCAATACCCGCACCTGGGGCAGAAAATAGTGTCAAGGGTTCTCGGAGTTCCGGCAAGCAAGGTCAAAGTAGTAGCACCTTACATTGGTGGGGGGTTTGGAGGAAAAGACGATGAAGGGCCGCTAACTTGCGCTAAAGCCGCCCTAGTGGCGCACCTAACCGGTAAGCCGGCCTTCGTGCTCTACAGCCGAGAGGATTCAATTAAAGTTCACCCCAAGCGCGAGGCCGCGATAATCAAGTATAAAAGCGGAGCGGACTCCAACGGGAAGTTGACGGCGATAGATGTTACAATAATACACGATACGGGCGCTTACGCTAATAGAGCCCCATTCATACTATGGAGGGCCACGATGCACGCCTCAGGCCCCTACGAAGTTCCTAACGCCAAGGTCGACGGTTACGCCGTATACACCAACAAGGTCTATCAGGGATCTTTTAGAGGCTTCGGCAACCTCTCAATACAGTTCGCCGTTGAAAGGCAAATGGACCTGCTAGCCGAGAAGCTCGGCTTAGACCCGGTTGAATTCAGGCTGAGAAATGTTCTTCGAGAAGGCTCACTTACGATTACAAGTCAGCTACTAGAGCACTCGGTAGGCGTAGGCGAGTTGGTCAAGAAAATCGCGGAAGTCTCCGGCTGGAGGAAGAAGAGGGAGGAATACGGGGAATTCAATAATAGGAGTTCTAGGTTTAAGCGCGGTATAGGTATAGCCCTCGGCTGGCATGGTATAAGTACCTCTAGAGCCGTACCGGACTGGTCTAATGCGTACGTAAAGGTGGAGCTAGACGGATCAGTGACTGTTTACACCGGAATAGTGGAGATGGGTCAGGGCTCTCCAACGTCTTCGCACACGCAGATAGTTTCCGAAGTGCTAGGGGTTCCCTGCGAACTGGTTAAAGTGGTGTTCGCGACTACGGAGGCACCCGATAGTGGCGCCACGCACGCATCAAGGGGTACCGGTATAGGTGGGCTGGGAGTGCTGGTTGCCGTTGCTAAGCTCAGAGAAAGGCTAACGCAGCTAGCTTCTCGCATTCTAAACGTTGACCCGGGTGACCTGGTGTTCAGGGAAGGCAAGGTCTACTCGAAGAGCGATCCCGACAAGCGCATTTCGTGGAAAGACCTCGTGCGCGAAGCATACGCCAGGGGAGTAGAGATGAGCGCTACTGGCTACTACTACCTCCCCAAGGGCAGGTTCGACGAGACCGTGGGGCAGGGCTTCGCGTACCCCGCCTACAGCTTTATAGCCCTGGTAACGGAAGTTGAAGTCGACACGTGGACGGGTAACGTGAAAGTTCTCAGGGTTTACCCCGGGCTCGCGGCGGGTAGAATTATTAATCCGCTACAGGTTGAAGGGCAGCTTGAAGGCGCGGTGGCCCAGGCAGTAGGTTACACGTTAATGGAGCAGCTGTACTTCGACGAACAGGGTAGAATATTGAATGCGAACTTCACAGACTACGTCTTGCCGACGGCCAGGGACATGCCGGAGGTCGCTGAGCCGGTGTTCGTCGAAGACGTATTTAAGCACGGTGCTTTCGGGGCTAAGGGTGTTGGGGAGATGGCGTTGATCCCAGGCCCGGCGTCCATTGCCAATGCCGTAGCATTTGCTCTTGGAGTTAACATAACTTCGACACCGCTCACACCGTGGAAGGTACTTGAATACCTCGGCAGGCTCGGAGGGTGAGGTAAAGTGATGTATAGGCTTCCCGAATACGAATACTACAAGGCGTTAAGCGTGGAAGATGCCGTGAAGTTCTTAGCCGAGCGGAGAGACGTCAAGGTACTAGCCGGAGGGACAGACCTTGTTCTCGACATGAAGACAGGGAGGTACAGGCCAAAGTACGTGGTTGATATTAGCGGGATCAGCAGCCTGAAGTATATTAGAGATACGGGGGAGTCACTCCACGTCGGTGCACTTACGACTATACAGGAGTTACTGGACTCATCCATCGTTGCAGAGAAGACTCCTCTACTAAGGCTAGTAGCGCGGGAGTTCGCTTACTGGCAGATCAGGAACATGGCTACTATTGGGGGGAATCTTTGTAACGCATCCCCGGCAGCCGACACAGCACCACCACTACTCGTTTACGAGGCGGTGGTGAAGGCAGTGAGTATACGCGGAGAGAGGTTCATACCCATAACCGATTTCTTCTTGGGGCCGAGGCAAATAGCCCTAGCGCCTGATGAGCTCCTCGTGGAGGTGATCGTACCTTATAGAAAGCTCGGGAAAGCCGGCTTTGCCTACACCAAGATCGGTAGAAGGCGTGGTCACGACATGTCAGTTGTCGCGGTTGCCGTGGCTTTAAAGCTCGAGGATGGGGTGATCAGCGATGTTAGAATAGCATTGAACTCCGTGGCTCCGAAGCCTGTAAGGGCTTACACTGTGGAGAGGGCTTTAGTCGGCAAGAAGCCCACCTTGGAGGTATTCGAAGAGGCGTCTAAGCTGGTCGTAAAGGATATATCACCAATAACCGATGTGAGGGCGCCGGCAGAGTACAGGCTTTACCTATCTAAGCTACTGGTCAGGGAACTACTATTGGAGGCCACTAAGGGTGCTTACAGAGGTGGCTTTGAATGATCGTGAAGTTCAAGTTAGATGGTAAGCTCGTACAAGTCGATGTAGACCCCCGCGAAGTACTGCTAAACACCCTTAGGCTAAAGCTTAGGGTAAAGAGCGTTAAGCGCGGGTGTGAGCGGGGAGAGTGTGGTAGTTGCACAGTACTAGTAAACGGTAACCCTGTTTTATCATGCATGGTACTAACGGTTCAGGCTGACGGCAAAGAGGTGATCACGGTCGAGGGCTTGCAGGGAGATAGTTTGTTCAAGACCCTGGTAAAGAACTTCGCTGAAAGCGGCGCGGTGCAGTGCGGTTTCTGTACGCCGGGAATACTCCTTACCGCGTGGGCTGGGATAGTTCAGGGTAGAATTAAGGACGTGGAAGACGTCAAAGAGCAGGTCGCGAATCTGTGCAGGTGCACTGGTTACGTTAAAATAGTCGAAGCGGTGCGGAAAACCCTCCTCGAGGTGAATGCCGGTGGCCAGTACTAGTTACAGGTTCATAGGTAAAAGGACGCCACGCAAGGATGCAGAAGCCAAAGTTACAGGAACCTTAAAGTACACCAACGACCTCGAAGTACCCGGCATGCTCGTTGGAAAAATAGTTAGAAGCCCTTACGCGTTTGCGGATATAAGGAGAATAGACGTGAGTGAAGCCGTTAAAATGGGTGCAATCGTCATAACACCCGATGACGTACCTCAAAGGCCATTTAATCCGAGGCTCGTGAGCATCGAGGAGGTGACGTACAAGGACACGTACGTCTTAACGTACAAACCAAGATACCTGGGAGAACCCATAGCTGCCGTCGCGGCACCTTCTGAAGAACTCGCTCAGAGGGCTGCCGAAGCCATTAGAGTGGAATTTGAGAAAGTACACGAACCGATATTAGATCCGCTGGAGGCGATGAAGCCCGGCGCCCCCAAGATACATGAAAAGATAATGAAGGGGGGTAAGTGGATAGACGTGGAAAACAACATTGCAGCTAGGTTAGATTACGAGGAAGGCGACGTGGAAAGGGGGTTTGCTGAAGCAGACTTACTACTTGAAAGAGCGTTTAAAACGGGTAAGCGCTACCACATGCAGTTAGAGCCTAAAGCGGTTTTATGCGTGCCGGAACCCGGTGGAAAGCTTACAATATACACAACGACCCAGACCATCCATAACACGAGGATACTAGTAAGCCAGTTATTTGATATTCCAGCGAGCAGAATAAACGTCGTGAAGGTCCCTATAGGAGGCTCCTTCGGATCGAGTATACAGACTAACTACCTGGTACCAATAGCCGTAGCGCTGTGCTTAAAGGCAAGGAAGCCCATTAAAATAGCGTACACTAGAGAAGAAGACATGCTAGATCACTCGAACTTCGTTTTCCACTTCAAAATAAAAATAGGTACTAAAAACGACGGCACGTTCACGGGAGCAGAGTTTGTTAACGTACTAGATGTTGGTGCCCACCAAGTACAGCCATACCCACTACTCGGCACGAGCCTAGGCTGGTTCGTGTCGATGTACAAGTGGAAGAACATAAGGTACAGGGGCATAGCAGTCTATACCAATAAAGTTCCGGGTTGCGCCCTGAGAGGCTACGGCGCGCCGGAGGTGCAGTGGGCCGTCGAGACCATGGTAGACGAGATAGCCGAGAAGCTGGGGCTAGACCCTATAGACATCAGGCTCAAGAACTACGTAGGCAGAGGGGATATATTCTGGGGCCAGGGACCAACGGTGAGGTCCGTCATAAAGTCCGATGGAGTGCCAGAACTACTGCTTAGAGGCAAAGAGCTTATAGGATGGAATAAGCGCGTTCACCCGGACGAGAAGAAAGGGAGATTTAGGCGCGGAATAGGCGTTGCCAGGGGCTTTCACACGTCGAGCGCTGGCGGCCCGATCAGCGGGGAGGTAATAGATTATACCGGGTGTATATTGAAGCTAAACGAGGATGGAACGTTAGACTACATTACCGCGCTACAGGATCATGGCGGTGGAACACTCGACGCGCATGTGAAGATAATTGCGGAAGAGCTAGGAGTCCCGCCGGACCTCATAAACTTAGCAACGGCTACAACCGAGAACACTCTCTACGACGTCTGTACTCACGCATCAAGAGGTACCTATGCTGGAGGGGAGTGCGCTAGGAGGGCAGCCCAGATACTGAAACAGAAGATCTTCGAGGTAGCGGTAAGAATTCTCGAAAGAGTCGTTAACCCCGATGCGTTGAAGATACGTTACGATGACGAGCTCAGAGAAGCAGTGGTGTATGTGGAAGGAACGAACATTAAAATACCACTGAGAGAAGTGGCGAAAACGGCTTGGCAGAGGAACTGGGGTACGCTAGTAGCGGCGGTTACATATAGGGCAACATCGGCTCCGCCAAGCTTTACCGTCTACTTCGTCGAGGTAGAGGTTGATACGTGGACGGGCAAGGTAAGGCCCATCAAGGTGGTAGCTGGCGCTGACGTTGGTACGCCGATAAACCCTGACATGGTCGAAGGGCAGCTCCATGGAGGCTTTGCAATGGCGTGGGGTATGGCTTTCAGTGAGAATACCCAGTACGACCCGGTAACAGGCGAAATAATGGGCAGGATGCTGATCACCGATTACAAGATACCGACAGCGGGTGATGTAGTGTCACCCGAAGACTTCATAGTGCTACTTGCAAGCACTTACGAGCCTGCAGGCCCCTTCGGCGCTAAAGGGCTCGGAGAGGCCGCGATGAACCCTGCAGTAGGTGCCATTTTAAACGCCGTTTACAACGCAATTGGCATACGCTTCTACGAGTTACCGGTAACGCCAGACAAGGTCATAGCTGCGCTCAGAGAAAAAGGTGGACTCGAATGGTAGAGCTCAAAGTTCCCCCAGTTAACGTAACAGGGCGAAATACGAGAATAATTCCAGTGGAATTTGAGTACTACGAGCCGAGGACCCTAAAAGAGGCTTTAATGCTACTAGATGAGTACGGCGAAAGCGCTAGAATACTAGCTGGTGGAACGGACCTTCTAGTCAAGATCAAAGCGCGGCTTGTCGAGCCCAAAGTAATAATAAACGTAAAGAAAGTAGCGGGTTTAAACTACGTAGTGGAAGACGGCGACCTCGTTAGAATAGGTGCTCTTGCCAGACTACGTGACCTAGAGAAATCGGAGATCGTGAAGAAGTACTTACCAGCACTTTACGACGCGGTGAAGCTAATGGGTAGCGTGCAGATCAGGAACATGGCTACTATTGGGGGGAATCTTTGTAACGCATCCCCGGCAGCCGACACAGCACCACCACTACTTGTACATAACGCTAAAGCGCTGATCGCGAGCACTAGCGGGGAGAGGGTCGTCCCCCTAGAGGAGTTCTTCGTAGGCCCTGGTAAGACCTCTATGAAACCTAATGAGATGCTAGTGGAGATCATAGCGGAAAAGACCGGTAAGGGCTCTTCAGCGTTCAAGAAAATTTCAAGGGTATCGGTAGATCTGGCGATAGCGAGTTCAGCAGTCTACATCGATGGTGAGGGCGGGGTCGTTAGGGATGCAAGGATAGCTTTAGGCTCCGTTGCACCAAAACCCATAAGAGCTAGGAAGACGGAATCACTTATACGTGGCTTGAAGCTATACTCGGAGGAGTTACGAGAAGCACTGAATGCCCTGGAAGAGGAGGTTTCCCCCATCACGGACGCCCGGTCCACGGCCGAGTACAGGAAGTACATAGTAAAGGTACTCACGTGGGATGCCATCAACACGGCTTATGAAAGATTGGTGAGGTGAGCGGCGTGGTCAAGGTATCCTTTAAGGTTAACGGAGAATTGGTAGAACTCGATGTTAAGCCAAACGAATTATTAATAAACACCTTGCGAGAAAGATTAATGCTTACAGGTACCAAGTACGGATGCGGTATTGGAGAGTGCGGTGGATGCACTGTAGTGGTCGACGGCGAGCCCGTATTGGCTTGTTTAACACTCACAGTGGACGTTAATGGGCGCGAGGTGACAACGATCGAAGGGTTATCGAAGGAAAAACTCACAGATGTTCAGAAAGCACTCATCGAAGAAGGTGCAATACAGTGTGGATACTGCACACCAGCGTTCGTAGTGATGTCGGAATACTTACTGAAAGAAAAGCCTCAGCCAACACTAGACGACGTGAGAGAGTATCTCAAAGGCGTTCTTTGCAGGTGTACAGGTTACATAAACATATTCAAAGCAGTATTAAAAGCGGCTAAGTCTAGGTCGGAGTTTAGGGGTTAAAATGAGGCTCATAAGGATACGTGTAAGGTACGCTGGACTACTTGCAGAAATAGTGGGTAAGAGTTACGAATACGTGGAGGTACCAGAAGGTACCAGCGTAGAAGCACTGGTGGAAGAGCTCTCACGGCGTCATGTAAACTTTAAAAAGTGGCTTGAAATGCTTCCTCTTCTTCACGTTTTTGTCAACAACGTTGAAATAACCGGGTCAAAGAGCTACCGCTTGCAAGATGGCGAAGAAGTTGTGCTCATGCCTTCGCTTTACGAGGGCGGGTAAAACTACATGGGCTTGACGGGTGATCCCTGAAAGCCTCTCGAGTGGTTGGTGAATTCCGCGTAGATGTTAGTCGAGGGGTGCGCTGCCGATGGGTACTGCTAAAGTTAATAAAGAAAAAATCGTGAAGGGCGTACAGTTAATATTGGAAGGTATTGGTGTAAGTGTAGATGACCCAGATTTCAGAGAGACCCCTCAGAGAGTAGCCGATTTCTACGAGGAATTGTTATCGAGCAAGCTCACCGCCGAAGACTACAAGTACTTCAGTAAACACGGGGATATCGTGGTAGCAACCGGTATAAAGGCCTACGGGCTGTGCCCTCACCACCTACTACCAGTCGATTACACCGTCTACGTCGCTTATGTGCCCGAGAACAGCGTTGTAGGCATAAGCAAACTCGTTAGAGCCGTTCTAGAGGAAGCGGGTTTTCCAAAATTACAAGAGAAGTATACTGAAGACGTCGCTGATAAGATATCCGAGCTCACGGGTAGCGGTAGCGTGATGGTTGTTGTTCGGGGAAAGCATTACTGCATGGTAATGCGTGGCGTTAAAAGCAACGCTGTAATAGTAACGATGACTGCGCGAGGTAGGTTTGAAAACCATGAATTAAAACTAGAAGTTTTGAGGCTCATGGGGTTTTCGAGGTAGCACGGCACTAGGTAAGCGCCTTTAACGTTTACCTAGTCATGTAGATCTTTCTAAGCTCTTCGACGTTCAGCAAGTCACTGCTCTTACCACTTGCAATTATTCTACCACCTTGTATTACATACCCCCTATCGGCTATTTCCAGGGACTCCTTCACGTGCTGCTCTACTAAGAGGATCGATATCCTATACTGTTCACGTAGCTTTTTTACGACCTCGAAAACCTCTACGACGATTTTGGGTGCAAGCCCGAGGCTAGGTTCATCTAGCATTAGTAACTTGGGATTGCTCATAAGGCCCCTAGCTATGGCTAGCATTTGTGCTTCTCCACCTGAAAGCGTCTTCGCTTTCTGTAGTTCTCGTTCTCTTAATCTCGGAAATAGCGTATATACCAGTTCAAGCCTCTCTATCACTTCTTTCTTGGATTTAACAGTATACGCTCCTAGTAGTAGGTTTTCTCTCACTGTTAAACTGGGAAACAGCCCCCTTCCCTCGGGTATTAGTACTAGCCCCCGCTTAACCCTCTTGTCGGGGCTTTCCCTCGTTACATCTACTCCTTCGACAGTTATCTTGCCACTATATAACGTCGTGAGACCCATTATAGTCTTCAATAACGTGGTTTTTCCCACGCCATTAGGCCCTACGATAGCTACTATTTCACCATGTCCTACTTCGAGGCTGATATCGTGTAAGACCCTAAACTCGCCGTATCCAGCATTCACGTTTTCAAGACGTAAAAGCGACATCTTCACACCCTCATCCCTAGATACACTTCGATCACTTTCGGGTTTTTAGAGATCTCCTCGGGGGCTCCTTCGGCTATTAGCTTACCTTCGTGCATCACGGAGACGACATCGCTTATTTTCATTATGAACGTCATGAGGTGCTCGACCACGACCATCGTTATGCCCATTTCCTCGTGGACATTTTTCAATATCTTGACCAGCTCGTCTACCTCGGCTGGGCGGAGGCCAGCCGCGATCTCGTCTATGAAGAGGAGCGCCGGCTTCAGCGCGAGGGCTCTCGCAAGGTCTACTATCTTGTGTTGCATGAGGGTTATCTCACTACCACGTTTCTTCATGGTTTCCCTACTGAAACCGAGCACCTGTAAAATACTTTCTGCCTCGCCACGCGCCCTCTCGATCTCTCTAACCCTCACAAGGGCGGCCGTGGTGACCGCGTCAATTATAGACATTTTCTTGAAAGGCCTCACTATCTGCCAGGTCCTTGCAATGCCTATTTTAGCGACCTGGTGAGGTGGGCGGTCAGTTATATCTAGTCCATTAAAGATCACCTTACCGCTGTCCGGCCTAACTACGCCTGTAATGCAGTTTATGAGTGTTGTTTTACCCGAGCCGTTGGGACCTATTAGACCTTTTATAACGCCCCTTTCAACGGAGAAATTCACCCCGTCAAGTGCTCTTATACCGCCAAATCTTTTAACGAGGTTTACTGTATAGAGGAGAGGGTCGCTCATGACCTGGCACCTCTGAGAACGCTGTAAATCCTCCTCGAAAGCCCCGCAATGCCTTCTGGCTCGAAGATCCCTATCACCAACAGCACTATACCATATAGAAGTAGGTGAAGTCCAGGTATTATGTACGCGAAGTGTGCTCTCAGGTACTCACCAACGCCTCTGAGTATAACAGCCGAGACTAGCGCTCCCTCAACGCTACCAAGCCCCCCAATGATACCTAATATAGCGATGCTAACTGATATGCTAGTGTCGTAAAATCTGTACGTGTAGAAATAGCCTATTAACGCGATGTAGAGATAGCCAAGAGACCCGACAATGAACGCGTATACCAGCAATGCGAGTAACTTGTACTTACGCGTATCTATGCCTATAGCCTCAGCAGCCAGCTCGTCTTCTCTTATAGCCCTCAAGTAGAACCCCAACTTGGACCTTGAAATGACATTGTTAAATACCAATACAAGTAGGAGCGCTATAGAAGTGTACAGGTATAGCTCGTCGTACGTCTTGATGGGCCTCGCGGCTAGGTAGTATTCGAAGGGACCTATCAGTAGGCGTATTGCGTTGTTTAATATGACTACGAGGGCTGCCGTTGACAAAGCATACCACACTTCTTTAACCCCAAACCGGAACATTGGGAAGCCGATAGCGCCTGCAAGTACGGCGGATGTCAGCCCTCCCCCGAACACCGCTATTAGTGGAGGTATGTTCAAGTTATCGATTAGTAAGGCGGTTACTATGCCGCCTGTAGCCATGTACGCTGCCGATGCAAGGTCCAGCTGGCCGGCATACCCTCCTATGATGTTCCATGCCAGCACTATGCTCGCGAAGTAGAGGATATTTATGATGAAGAGCAAATAGTATCTCTCGAGCCTGGCTACGAAGTACATCGCTACCAGCAGTAATACGACGACTAGTATTCTACCGTAGTAGTCTCTAACAGTGGGCTTCAACGTGCTCACCTCCTAGCGAAAAGGCCTCTCGGCCTAAACCACAACGTTAATATGAATGCCAGGTACATCGGTATGAACTTGCCTGAAGGGGTTAGAAAAACGCTTCCAAGGCTATCTAGGATGCCTATTATGAGCCCGGCAGCTATAACTCCGGTCACCCCTCCGAGCCCCCCAAGCGCTACTACAATCCAGCACACGAGCCCAAAAATAGTCCCTAAATAGGGGTCTACTGGGCCTATCTGCATCCATAAAAAGGCTGCAATGGACGCTAGTATTGTTCCGAGACCAAACGTCAACATGAACGTTACTGGTACGTTGATGCCCATTAACCACGCGGCCTCCCTATTCTCGGCAACAGCTAATGACGCCAAACCGGGCTTAGTCTTCGTTAAGTACAGGTGTACGAGAACTATGAGGATTAACGATATAAACGCGGTAAACAGCCTGTTAGCGCTAATGCTGATGAAGCCTAGCGTAATGGGGTGAGGGAAAAGCGTCTGGGGAAGGGCTTTCGGTTCGGCCCTAAAAATGGCCAACGCTATGTTTTGGAGTATTAATCCCAAGCCCACGGTGATAGCTATTTGTATGAGCGGCTCTTTGCCGAGTACGTGGTGAATAATCCCCCGGTATATGCTAACTCCCAGTAACGTAAAAACGGCAAGCGTTGCCGCGAAGGCGAGCCACAACTGGCCCGTTGATAACGCCACTAAGTACACCACGTAAGATGCCAGCATTATGAGGTCTCCATGGGCAAAGTTAATTATATCCAGTACGCCAAATACTAGCGAGAGGCCTAGTGCAGCTAGCGCGTAAAGGGCTCCGAGAACTAGTCCGTTAACAATACCGCTCACGACTAAAGTAGGATCTATCCCCGTCATGCCCGGCCCCACGCATCATTGTGGTGCTCCAAGGTATAAGAATAAAAAGCAAGGTCTCGTGGTTTAAGGTCTGGGAAATACAGGTTTAACTCCGGGTTGCGGCTCAGGCCACACTAGTACTGGTGTGAGCGTTCCATTCACTCTCTGCACTTGTAGAATGGCTGCTAACGGGTATAGGTTTTCACCGTTAGGTGCGAACTTTATTCTACCAGACGGGTATAGTTGTGCGGCAATGCTGTTCGTCTCGTTGAGGTCTAGGCTTAGAAATGCTTGCCTGAGGTTATCCGGGTTAAGTGGATCTTGCGGGAACATCTTACCCGACGCTTCAAGGGCTTCATAGACTGCAAACAGGGAGTAGAATATTATTCCAGCGGCCTCGGTAGGTAATTTACCGTACTTCTCCGTGAACTTAGATACAATTTTTCTATTCCATTCAGTTTGCTTGTACGGGTTAAAGCTATACGTGTTGGTGTAGTAGAGAACGGCTTCGCCCGCCGCCTTTATGGAGTCCGGGTCGGTATACCCGCAACCACCGGCACCTGCAATGAACTTTATCTTAATCCCGCTCTCGGCATACTGCTTCGCGAAAAGCACTCCATCGGAGAAGTACGGTACAGATACTACTGCATCGGGGTTGATTCTTTTAATCGTGTCAAGTATTGGAGAAAAGTCCGCGATATCGTACGGGTACGATATGTGCGCGGCGATCTCTATACCGTTGCTAATAGCTTCCAGGTGTGCACCTTGAGAAACGTACGTGCCGAAAATGGAGTCTTCGTGAATAATTACGATCTTCTTTAATTCAACACCCTGCTGATTAGCCATGTCGAGCAGGAACTTAACAGCACTTCTACCGTGTATAGATGCTTTCGGCGCAATCCTGAAGACATATAACCAGCCTCTTTCAGTCAAGGAGTCGACTAGCGCGTCCATTACCAGTACAACTTTATTCGCTTCTGTTACCTCCGCGACGGCTGCCGTTAGCCTACTAATGTACGCTCCAAGAACTATATTTGGCTTGTGCGCCGTTATTAGCCTTTCGGCGGCTAATCTAGCTTCTTCGGGGCTAGTGCCCGCGTCTTCAACCACCAGTCTTAGCTTAGCACCGCCAAGGGATTTTATTCCACCTAGTTCGTTGTTTACTACGTCTACAACTAGCTCTGCAGCCCATACAGCTTCCTGCCCGAATATCGCGTACTTGCCCGTTAACGGCTCGATTATCCCAATCGTGATTTCTTTAACCGTAGTACCTGCAGGGGCTGGTCCGGTCATAAAGTACACGCTTGCAGCGACCGCGACGACGAGCACTACTATGATGAGGATTAGGGCTAAGGACTTTGTGGTTATTGCCTTCAACACGACACATCCCCTGGTACTGTATTGTATTCGCTGGGGTAAATAAAGCTTATAACTCCGTACTCCTCGGCACCCAGCTCTGGCCGGGGTGCTGCAGAGCTCAGTAAAAGCCATAAGGGCTAAATACCGGTCATGGTGATATAGGTAACCCGGTAGAGGAAACATGCGCAGAGTCGCTATTGGCTCAGACGACCTCTACGCTTGTGCCCGCGAAGCTCTAGAGTACTTGAAGAAGAAAGGCTTAGAAGTGCTGGTAAGAGGGTCTTTGAAGACGGGTAAGCCAGAACCGTGGCCTGATGTAGCCCACGAAGTAGCGCTTGCCGTTTCCCGTGGTGAGGCTGATTTTGGCGTGTTGGTCTGCTATACTGGTACGGGGGTCTCGATCGTAGCTAATAAGGTTCCTGGAATAAGGGCAGCTCTATGTAACGACCCCGAAACGGCGAGGGGTGCTAGGCTTTGGAACGACGCTAACGTACTCGCGATGAGTGGAAGGCTAGTGACCGATATACTAGCACGGGAAATAATCGACGCGTGGCTTTCCGTCAAAGAACCCGATCCATCCGAGGCCATTAACATCGCAAGATTAAAGAAAATAGACGAGGAGTACAGGAAGGGGTAGCTTTACGGAAATGACACTGATGGGTGAGGTGCTGGTTTCCGAGCACGGGAAGGGAGGCTTATACTCAGTGTTTGCGTTTAAGGAAGCTCTCCATTAAACCCCCTTCGCCAAGCGACAACAAGTAGTCCCTGCGCACCTTCACACCGGCTGAAATCCAAGGCAAGACCACGTCTAGTATGTTCTGATCGGGATAGTGTATTAACCCCGAAGAAACCCCTATGATCGGTTTACTGCCCCGATAAGCTATCATGCTCATCGTAGTGGGCTTTATCGGTACACCGTAGATCACCACCTCGTCGGCTACCCGCCTTATAGCCCTTGGCGTGTGATCTGAGGGATCAACGCTCATTCCTCCCGTCACCACTACTCCCTCGTGATCTCGTAAAAGCAACTCCATCTTCCTAGCTATCTCCTCGATGTCATCCCGGGCATACTCGACCACGCCAAGCTCGCAGCCATACCGCTTCAATTTCTCCGCTACTATTGGTGCTGCCAGGTCTTTTCTCAAGCCTTCGACGATCTCCGTTCCAGTGACTAGTACAGCGACTCTCGGTTTCTTGGATTTCATAACGCGAATAACCGGGTATTCGCCTTCAATATCTCTTACTAGCTTTTCAACGAGTGATCTTTCCACGGTTAGCGGTACAAGGTCTACTACGCCGACTAGGTCGCCCTCTTTGACGTAGTCGCCGGTTCTCCTAGTAACCACTATGAAAACGCCCGTTGAGTTTACCTTCTTGAGCCTTTCTGAGTCGACCAGGAGTAGCCCGTTCACCATTGCGTAGAGAAGTGCCTTGCCCTCTTCTACTGCTTTAACTTCTACGTTTTCGCCGGAAATGGCCTTGCCAAGCCATAAAACTGCCTCGACTTCGTGTACTTCTCCCTCGCTAACAGCCTCGCCATTTTCTACGTAAACGTAATAGTGACCGCACCTTTTCAATAACTCGACATCGTTTCTTCCCACTATTTCGCCTCGCCTTTTCACGGCTCCTTTAAATCCGGGTTCGATGCACGTGTAGTCGTGAGCAAGCCTTTTACCGACGGCCTCTTCGACATTCACTATCCTCAATGAAACCCCCACTACGTAAATGATTACGCCTAGAAAATAAACCTAAAATTCACACCCCTAGCTGGTTCTAGGCCCAGCACTCATCCTTCCCTCTTATGCGCTGTTTACTTTTCCAGGTACTCCACGTCTCCTAGTACCATAACACGATTGCTTTTGGAGAACTACACTAAACCGGCTATTCTAGGGCAGAGGGGGTCTCCGCTATTTAAGTCGTTGCTCAACATGTAGGATCTCGCGTAGCACCCTCCACGACAACCCCATGATATTGGGCAGGCCTTACACGCTTTCGGTAACTGAAGCGGATTTGCAACTTTTTTGACTAGTTCATGGTTTCTGAATTCCTCGAAAGCTCTTGCAACACCCTTCTCTTTTACACTCGTTATCTTGAAGTCCAGTATATCGCAAAGTAGCACATCCCCAGAAGGATCTACGTCCATACCCTTCATTTCCCTGCAGAACCAGAAATGTATGTCCTTTTTAAGTAGTGGGACCCAAGGAGTACACCAAGCCGATATTTCAAGCCCATATTCCCGGGCTCGCTCCCAGACATTACCAATCGCTTTGAAGTACTCTTCGGCACTAACATAAATCCCTGACTCGAGTGCCCTGCCACTGGGCATTACGGGTAGCAATGCCAATTCTTCGGCATCGATGCTTGCAGCGTAGTCGACTACGTCGCTCACCCTCTCGTAGTTGATTTTATTGACCGTTGAAACGATGGAGAGGGAGTTCAGCTTTTTCCTTACCAGTTCTACTCCACGAGTAGCCAGGTTATAGGAGCCCTTACCTCTAACTTTATCGTGTACTTCTCTTGGACCTTCAATTGTTACGAAGACGTAGGTCTCCGTACGGTAAAGTACATCTAAAACACTTTCACGTATGGCCGTAGCATTCGTTACTACACTCTTCTCTACATCGTACTCGTGTAGTATTTCAAGCAAGCGCGGTAAGTGTGGGTGTATTAGCGGCTCGCCTCCAGTTAAGTTAACGTACTTTACTCCCGTCTCACCAATATCTCTAGCTAGCTCCATTTTTTCGTCTAATAGTAGTTCCCGTTGTTTTCTGAATCTATACGTATAGCAGTGTAAGCAGTCGAGGTTGCAGGTAGCCGTGAAGATCCACACGACGTACTCCGGCTTAACCACGTTTACCAGCCCTTGTTCTTCATACTGCTTACTCCACGTTCGTACCTAATAAGGCACTTAAAGGTGAAATTCGAGAAGTATGTGTATGGCCACTTCTGGGGGCCTCAACCACCTTGATGTACTCCCTACTCCCGGCTAAATAGGGGTTTGTACATATGTAGTAATGCATGATGAACCGGGTGAGCTGTCAGAGCCGTGAAGAAGGATGGCATTACTGACCTACCCACCTGCAAGGGCTACGACCTTAAGTTAAGGTTTTACGGGTACTTGTTAGGAGTGCTTAGTAGGATGGGTGTCGAGCTCTACAGGGTCACGGTAGAATTTGCTGGAAAGGATCTCGCGTTCCTGGTACCTACGCTTTATGCTGAAAGAGCGCTTTACAATCTAGAACACGTCCTCTGTGACTACTACCAGGTACCAGGTGTGGTGCCCAGGCCTGGTAATAGAGTACTCGACGTAGGCGGGTTCCTGGGCTTTTACACGGTGGCCTCAGCGGCTTTAGTCGATCCTGGCGGAGTGGTTTACTCTGTTGAACCAGTCGAGAAGATCTTTTCTTTACTATACGAAAACATACGTTTAAACAGGCTAAGCCACGTTTATGCATATCCCATCGCGGTGTGCCCTGAAAGCGGGTTCAAAAAGCTCTATGTGGGGGACTACCCAGCTGTCTCCTCCCTACTAAGAGAACACGTAGAGCACTATGCCAGCGTGGAGAGCGTTATCGAAGTGAAGTGCATTAAGATGAGTAACTTACTTGGCTATATTGGCGTTCTTGACGTTTTAAAACTCGATATTGAGGGGTTAGAAGTAGACGTGCTGAAGGAGGCCCTGGGTGAATTGCGAAGAACGCGCGCGATCGTGGTGGAGGTGCATACAAACGTAGTTGACTCTGGTGAAGTTGTACGCCTCCTTAACGAGGCAGGTTTTAACAAAACGGTAGTATATGTGCCTGCCGACGCGCCGAACCAGGTCATAGCGTACGCGACGAGGTGAGTTAAGAGAGGGCCTCCGCGTCCTTAATCGCGTGGACCACGGAGGTGGGGTGGCCAACTACTAGCGTTCCATTAGTGCTATGGCTTTACTAGGACACATGGACATGCACGCTGGTCCGAGCCCTACCTTCCTGAGGGGCGCACAGAGATCACAGTTAATTATCTCGCCTCTACTCAGCCTCATAGCTCGCACCGGGCACGCTATTAGGCAGTCCATACACCTATTGCACTTTTTGTAATCTATTAGCACTTCACCTAAATCCCCCCTAACAATGGCATTCCTCTTACATACGGCTTGGCAACCTGCATTTGCGCAGTGAAGACACGCGGTTGGAAATACCAACCCGTCTTCGGTCTTGTTAATCTTAATAAGGGATTTCCCTTCATGCACGAACCCGCATACAGCGCTACATGTTTCACAACCAATACACTTCGAGTAGTCAAAGACCCTGATGAAAGGTGGTAGTTTTAAGCAGTTTTCGGATTTCACAATGCCATACGTTTCCAGGTACTTACACACGTTTTCGCCAACGCTATCTATCCAGGAAGCTTTCTCAATACCTGGCGTTTCAACATGCTCTACTTTGCCTAACACATGTGTAAGCGCGATTTTCTCGCCCGATAGGGCGTGGTCTATTATCCTTGAGGCCTTTAACGCGTGGTCTACAGCTAAACCCACTTTCGAAGGCCCTGTAACGACATCCCCTACAGCGAAAACATTTGTACCCGGTATCCTGTAGCTTTCAACAATTAGTCTCCCGGAACTGTCGACGTACTTGGCTAGGTCTCCAGAGTATATTGGGGGGGTGGGCACTTCGCCAACGGCTTTTATTATCAGGTCCGCTTCTATGATGAACTCGGAGCCAGGTATAGGTATCGGTCTAGGCCTCCCGGTCTCGTCGGGCTCGCCGAGCTTTACTTTGACGAACTCAACCCCCTTGGCGTAATTGCCTTCCACAATTATTCTCTTCGGGTAGGCGAGCTCGATCCAGTTTACCCCGTTTTTCACGAGATCCCGTATCCTGTAAGCGCCTGCAGGCGCTTCTCTAATACTCCTCCTGTAAACCACGTAAACCTCTCTCGCACCCGCTAGGAGGCACTCCTCCGCGGCATCTACGGCTGACAATCCTGCACCGATAACTACGACTCTACCGTGGCTAGGTAGGGGCGTTTCCACGGCTAGTTTTAGTTCTTTTAGTCTTCGGTGGTAAAGAAAACCTAAAGCAGTAGTAACGTTTTTGGCATCTTCGTTCTCTACTCCAAGCCTTCTAGACTTCCAGGTCCCGGTAGCCACTACAACTCCATCATAGCTTTCGAGTAGCTCGGCAAGGTCTATGTTACTCTCTACGAATTCGTCGCCTTCGTCGAAGCCCTTACCAGCAGATACCTTGGTCTTTAAGTGGAATTTCACGTTGAAGTTTTCCTCGAGGTCTTTACACCCCTCAAGAACGTCTTCAACGGGTATTCTACGACGTGGTATTGCAAAAGTCATGAGTCCTCCTGGGTACGGTAGTTTATCGTAAACGTCGACATCGTATCCTCTACAAGCCAGGTAGCCCGTTATGGCAAGTCCAGCAGGCCCTGCACCGATAACCGCGACGCGTTTACCTATGCGAGGTGGCGCTTTTCTACATAGAAAAGCGAACTTCATGGAGATGCCCTCAGGCACGCCGGCTATTGGATACGGAGTATAATAATCGCCTAGCGTAAAATAAGTTTGTAGGTGCTAGGGGTGCTTATACGTATAAACCTGTACATGGACATAGCCAAGAAGCTTAAGTGGAGTAAAAAGGACGTTCACCTCGACAAGGAAACCATAACAGTTAGAGACGTGTTAGAGTCCTTGGAAGACCTGAGAGAGCTGGTTCTATCGAATCCCGATGACTACATGATCCTCATTAACGGGATAAACATGCGGCTACTAAAAGGCCTCGATACGGTGCTACCTGATGGGGCAGTAATAGACGTGTTCCCACCGGCGGGAGGAGGGTAGCCCCTAACTTGGTGATTAAATTTAAATATCATGGGGCGGTTATCTAGGTGGAGAAGGTGATATCTATGCCTCTCGGAGGCTATATGGGTAAGGTCCTCAGAGTAAACCTATCGTACGGTAGGGTAGCGGTGGAAGACCTTCCACCAGAAGACGTCCTCAGAAAGTGGATTGGCGGTAGGGGGCTTGGAGTATACTATATGCTGAAAGAGGTCAATCCAAAGGTAGATCCCCTCAGTCCCGAGAACAAGGTCATCGTTGCCACGGGCCCGCTTACGGGTGTTACGGGTATACCCTCCTCGGGCAGGTGGTGCTCGGTAACAAAGTCGCCATTAACAAACACCGTGCACGATTCACACAGTGGGGGGAAATTCGGGCCGGAACTCAAGTTCGCCGGCTTTGACGTAGTGATCGTCGAAGGCGCTTCGGAGAAGCCCGTGTACCTATGGATATATGATGGCAAGGCGGAGATCAGGGATGCCAGGCACCTCTGGGGTAAAGACGTTCACGCAACGACAGACACGGTGAAGGATGAGCTTGCAAAAGTTGTGGGTAGGGATGAAGCCAAAGAAGTTAAAGTAGCTTGCATAGGCCCGGCGGGAGAAAACCTCGTTAAAATAGCCAACATAATGAACGATAAGAACAGGGCGGCGGGTAGAGGCGGGCATGGAGCCGTATGGGGCTCCAAGAAGCTTAAAGCAATAGCTGTTAGGGGGCACATGAAGCCGCCTGTAGCAAGCGAAGAAAAGCTGGAAGAAGTTGCAGTAAAGTCTATGGAGCTGATAAAGAAATCACCCGTTACCTCACAAGCTTTACCCAAATACGGTACTGCCGTCCTGGTTAACGTCATAAATGCCCATGGCATATTCCCGACGAGAAACTTCAAAACAGGTGTTTTCGCGGAAGCCAGTAAGATTAGCGGCGAGGCGATCTCGAGCGAGATCATGGACTGGAAAATGACTGAGGAGGAAAAGTGCTGGGGTTGCGAAATAGGCTGTGCACGCTATACTAGGATAACTAAACCACCATTCACCGGTGAAGGCGGCGGACCCGAATACGAAACCGTGTGGGCTCTCGGGGCATCTACTGGTACAGGCGATCTCGCGGCGGTCTCAAAAGCCAACTTCTTGTGTAACGAGCTCGGAATAGACACCATATCTATGGGCGCAACAATAGCCGCTCTCATGGAGCTTGTTGAGAAGGGTAAAGTACCGTTGGAGGCGTTAAGGGGCTTAAAGGTTGAATGGGGTAACCCGGAGGTAATAGTTGAGCTTACTTGGAGAACGGCCTATAGGTCGGGCATAGGCGATGACCTAGCAGAGGGTGCCGCAAGGCTGGCGGCAAAGTACGGTGCGCCGGAAGTGGCCATGGTTGTAAGAAACCAGGAGCTCCCTGCATACGATCCTAGGGGCGTTCAGGGCCATGGATTAGGATACGCCACAAGTAATAGAGGCGGTTGTCACTTAAGGGCGTACATGATCGCGCCGGAAATTCTGGGCATGCCACAACTACTTGACAGGTTTGAAACCAGGGGCAAGGCAGAGTGGCTTAAGAAGTTCCAAGACGTATTCGCAACACTAGACAGCCTAGTTGTATGTAAATTCGTGACGTTCGCCTACTGGTCAGACGTGATTGCGGAACAGCTGTCAGCCGTTACCGGGTGGAACGTCACGGTGGAAGAGTTCGAAAGAGTAGGGGAGAGAATATACAACGCCGAGCGAGTGTTTAACGCGCTAGCATTCGGAGACGGAGAAGAGTATGATACCTTGCCGAGGAGGCTACTAGAAGAACCAATGCCGGAGGGGCCCTCTAAAGGTCATGTCGTTAGGCTAAGTGAAATGCTACCTGAATACTACAAGGTTCGCGGATGGGTTAAAGGCAGGCCTACGAGAGCGAAGCTAGAGGAGCTAGGCTTAAAGCACCTCGCCGACCTGCTTGAAAAAGAGGGTTTATTACCCGCTTAACACACCTCCTTTTTGATCCCTTATCCCCGGCTTTTAACGCGCCTCTTCACAGAGGGCAAAATGCTAATCCATGTAGGTATGGGCACTGCCCACACGTAGGTGCGTTTCCAAGGCAATCCGCCTCGTTGCTCCTCGTCCTACTACAGTAGTTCACCAAAGTACACGTTAAGCACGATGGCATTTTCTTAAAGTAGAGTTTGAATAGCATTTTAGAATAGGCGTTTCGCCATACCTCTATGAGCTTATCTCTACTAACATCACCCAGTACGACCTCCTTTATAGTCCTCGTAATGCTTAGTATGCGTGGACTCCAAGTGTACGCGTAGTATATGCAGGGAGCAATGGCTCCGTCGCACCTAATGAACAATGCCCTTTTCTCCGCGAAAGGGCAGGAGAGAGGCGTAGAGCCGAGCTTACGAGGCGCCGTTACGGTCACGCCGAGCTCTTTGATACTGCTTAAAGCATCCTTAAGCTTAAAATGGAATTCTTCAATGCACTTCTCGAAATCCATGCACTCAGCGTGCATGAGCTGGCTGTGTGGTATTGTGTGCGTGAATACTGCTTCATTTATGCCAATTTTAGAAACCAGCTCGAGGAATTCCGAGACCTCGTTCATGTTTATTCTCGTAATAGTGAATATGGCCTTAACCACGGGCTTCAATGAGCCCCTTACGCGCTTGTTATTTACCAACTTAACTAGACTCCCTACAACCTCGTTAAATGCCGTGGAACGCCGTACAGAGCTATACGTTCTCACCGTCGCAGCGTCGAGAGATAGGTAGAGTTCATCAACGCATTCGACAACAATGTCAAAGAACTTCTCAATTAGTGTACCGTTCGTATTCACCGCTACCTTCAAGCCGAGATTTTTACAAAACTTTATCATGTGCCTTATATGCGGGTTTGTAAAAGGCTCACCCCACCCCGAGAACACTATCTTGCTAACACCAGCATCCAAGGCGTTATCTAGGAGTTTTTCGAAAACCTCTAAGTTCATAACACATGGTTTCATGTTGTACGCGCTTTTTCTAAAGCAATGAATGCAGTTTAAATTACACGTAGTGGCTACTTCAACGACCAGTATTTCCGGCCTTGAACTCGGCCTAAGCTTTATTTCCCAGTCTCGGGTCAAGAACGAGAGCATGGTTTTCACGAGGTAGTCCCGCCTTTAACACTCGAAGCAAGTTACCACGCGAAAGGTATGCTACTTGAAGATATCGAGGACTTCCGGGTTGAGGAAGTTTAAAAGGTCTTTCGTTTTTAACCTGAACAACCTATGTAGGGACCCACCACCGCACAGTATGTACTCGGTCTCCAAAATCGCAGGATCTAATATTGTCCTTAAGCTCCTCACGGACTGGGTAATGGGCGTGACCGTGCCGGGCTCCACGCCGAGGACGGCTTTCACCTCTTCGGGCCTTGCCAGCGATATATTAAAGCCCAGTAATCGCGATGCCTTCTTGTAATCCACTTTCCTATCCCCTCGAACTACAACTATTATGTACTCATTACCCATTTTAAGCAACAGTGTTTTAACAATCCTACTAGGAGGTTCACTGCTCACCCTTGAGGCCTTTTCAACAGTTTCCACAGTGTCAGTAAACTCTAAGATCTCTACCTCGATGCCGCTGATAACCTCTTTCCAGCGCTTAACATCTACTTCGGCCAAACTCTGGCACCACCAACATATACCTCGAGGACTCTAATATAGCGTAGTTCGCGTTCAGGGGTGGAAAGGGGATCTCTATCGATCACTAAGAGATCGGCGAACTTCCCTTGCTCGAGCGAGCCTAGCTCCCGTTCATCGTGCATGACGTAGGCAGAACCGTAAGTGTACGCGTGTAGAGCCTCTATAGTGTTCAAGGACTCTTGAATCGTGTCCTCGTAGAAGGGCACGTTCTCGTACCTACCCCGCGTAACGGCCGCGTACACTGTTTCCCACGGATTTACGGGCTCCACCGGTGCATCCGTGGAAAACGATGTTGGTATGCCGGTATCTATAAGCGATTTAAATCTATAAAGCCACCTTACCCTCTTCCTGCCAAGCCTATTCATGGCCCACCAGTCGGATATGACGAAGTGCGGTTGAACGACGGCCGTCGCTCCCAGCTCCGCCATCAGTTTCAAGTCATCGTCTTTGATGAGGGATACGTGCTCGACCCTGTGCCTAAGTTTCCTAGTACCTGGTAATTCGCGGAGTACGTTGAGAGCTTCCTTGACCGCTTTATCTCCTATGGCGTGCACAGCGAGCTGTAATCCAGCCTCATCTACGAGCTTTGCGAACTCTTCGAGCTTTTTCAAGTCCATTACGGGATACCCAGATGTTTGTGGATCGTCTGAATATGGTTCCGAGAGCCAGGCTGTTCGAGCCCCGAGAGCGCCGTCTAGGAATAGCTTTACCCCCATGATCTTCAAGCGGTCGTCTCCGAAACCAGCCTTTACGCCGAGATTTCGAAGAACACTTACGACATCTACTCCTCCGTTTACGGGGTTTAAGTATACTCTAACCCTAATATTTAGTTCGCCGCTTCTCCACAACTCCAAGAGAGCTTTTAGCGGAGTAAGTCCGCAACTAACGAAGCCTACTGTGGTAATGCCCTGCGATAGTAGGTGTTTTTGTGCTACCTTTACCAGCTCGAGGTAGTCCTTAAATCCCAGCATTCCCTTGACTTTTTCCCGCGCAATTTTTAGCGCCTCCTCCACGACGATGCCTGTCGGGTTACCTGAAGAGTCTCTTAAAACCCCGTTGACGTGGCTTTTAGAAAGACCCGTTAATTCTAGTGCACTTGTATTCAGCACGCCGGCGTGCAAACACGCCCTTGTCAGGAGCACGGGCTTGTCGGGTACCACTTCATCTCTGTCCCAGCGAGTGGGCCACCGTCTCTCCTTGAAGAGTTCGTGATCCCAGCCATGGCCTAAAATCCACTTGGTCTTAGCAGTAG
>JAWBQJ010000007.1 GCA_038845865.1 Desulfurococcaceae archaeon | reverse complement strand
GCTTTCATTAGAACCGGTCTCTACGCGAACAATAAGCGTTACTCCCTCGCCCGTTTCGGAGAGGTTTTTCCTAATGGCACGGAGGATACTCTCCCTGAGTTCGCTTAAGGGCAACCTAGTTACACCCCCTTGTTACTTATCTTCCATAACCTAAATACTTTGTTAACTGTAAAACAGTGTCAACGAGTTCTTCGTACTTGGCGTGCACCTTCACGCCCCTGGGATCCATGTGCGTTCTCGAGCTACTTATCCCCCTGGCTTTTAATTCGCTTATTAAGGTGTTGATGCTTGGCATGTTTGTTTTGAGCAGTGAACACAGCCTGTCAAGCCTGAAGTAGGGCATTTTAATGGGTATTTCCTCCTTAATCACCTCTAGCAGGTTCACTGTGCCTGGCCTTAGCCATTGCATGCTAGAGGCGGCTTGAAGCATACGTTGAGCCGTACCTTCATCACCGATTTCGCAGATCCACGTTTTTCCGAGAGTAATGGGCTTTGAGCCATCCGCGCACGCTAGTTCGCGGGCTTCCTCGGGTGTCTTGACAAATCCCCGTTCAAGGGTGTTTTGACAGTACCAGATGTAACCAGTGCACTTACTAATAGTGCTGTATGCCTTGGAGACCCCTCTACGAGCTTTAAAGAACACCCTAATGAAGTGCCTATGAGCCAGTGCTAGAAGGGGCTCGAGCTCCACTTCTAGCGCTGATGCCCTCATAGCGGTGTTCGCTATTAAAAGCCTCACCGCGTACTCCTTTTCAAAATCGACTTTCACGCAGTAGTTCCAGTACCTAGTCAGCGCTTTACGCGGGTGAGTACATGCTAGAGGTGCCACATCCGTAGCTGTTACACCAATGTACGCTTCTTTACCGATAGGCTTAAAGATAGAGTCTAGGAAGGGGACGGGCGAGCCGTAGGGGTCCACGTCAATGTAATCTACAAAGATGCCCGTAAATACGAGGGTGTTTAGGAGGGCGTTAGCTTCGTTGTTGTACGCCTCTACCCTGTCCTCGAGATTGTTCAGTGCGATGTTCCTTCTGATGTAGTGGTAAGCCCGAGGATCGACGTCGTTGAGTATCCCATATCCTCCAACCTCCACGGCAATGCGTAGTCCCCTTATACCGGTACCCGATAGCAGGTCGACGAAAAAGAAGTTGCTCTTTCCCATAATGGCTTTCAAAAAAAGAACGGTTAAATCTCTACTAATAACCGCCTCCGGGTTGTAGAAAACGGGCATCCACGCCGGTTCCACGCTACCGTCCGGCCTCCTGTACAAGTCCATTCGAGGGATTAGTAGCTTCGTTAACCCCTCGCTCACGATTTCTTCGTGGTCAAACGGTTTCACGCTCCCATCCAGGTGCCTCGGTTAGGGGCTCCATCATCAGCCTGAGAGCTCCTCGTCACCTATCCGCTGGTTTACTAATCATCACCGGTGTTAACGGTAATTAAAGGGATTAATATTTTAGGTTCCGGTTTCAGCGCTTCACCTTACTTATCAGGTAATTGACAATTATGTCTGGAGGGCTTACCCCGGTGGCTCTCCTTAACCCCTCCCAGTGGGGAAAGGCATTTACCTCTAAAATGTAGTATTTCGACGTCTTGGTGTCGAATGCTATGTCCACCCCCGCGTAGTCCAGTCCGAGGGTCTTCGTGGCCTTTAGTGCTAGGTTAAAGGGCTCGGGCTCCTCCTTCTCGGAGACCGGAATACCCGTGGCGCCTTGGGCTATGTTGGTTTTCCAGCTACTGCTAACCCTCTTCATGGCGCCTATAACGGTGTTTCCAACGACGAAGACCCTATAGTCGTAACCTGGTTTCTCGAGGTAAACCTGGTAGTAGCTCGGTAAACCCAGGTTTTTTAGACTCCGCGTGACATGGAATGAAAGGTCTGGATCGCTAATTAACGTACTTCCGAGTCCCAGGCTACCCATCAGGGGCTTATAGACCACGACCTTCTTCTCCATTGTAAACCTCATGGCGGAGAACGGATTCTCGGTTACCAGTGTTTCGGGTACCGGTAAGTCGTTTAGGTAAAGTCTTAAAAGACACCTCCACTTATCTCTCGCAATTAGCGTGGCCGTGGGGTTGTTCACCACGGGCACTTCGTTAGCTAAAGCCTCTAGAACGCCCAACCTCTTGATGAATGTATCTAAGTTTAGGAATAGCCCGATGTTCCTCAGTAGGGCGGCGTCTACGTTAACTATTTCGCTTCCATAGTATATTTCAACGCCCTTACCAGTTATCCTGGCATCTAGCATGTGTGCTCTTAAGTAAACTGGCACGTGGCCGCTTCTCTTAACGGCATCGATTAGCTCCTGAGCGGTTACTGGGGGGTTCTTCCTATACTCGACTACGGCTATCTTCACCGAGATACCACCTTTATCAGCGCGATCGCGTACGCGGTCACGATCAGTACCATGCTTAACGCCACCAGCGTGGAGTACAGTGTACGTGAAACCAGCGCGCCTACCATAGCCCCCACCCCCGTGCATAGCAAGATCAGCGCGTAGACGCCCGCGGCGTCTCTCCACTCGGTGTAACTGTCGATATACCTTGCCAGCAAGACGGCGCAAACGGCGTATATGGATACTCCTGTCACGGTGAATTCCATTGAGCTGGTGTATGATATAAGCGCTACTGCTACTAGTTGAAGGGCTAGTAGTAGCCCGATGAGCTTGCCCAAGACTGGCACTCACGCCACCTTGCGAGGTCTAGTTGTAAAGGGCTTATATTTTTATTCACTTGACGCTCTAGCCACTCTCGCTAAAACGTATGAGAGTAGCGAGATGTAGACGCCCGCCTCGAGCGGGTCTACATTCAGTACGAGTTCCACCAGGGGGCCTTTTCTCGACGCCTTAAACTCCTTTCTCAAGCGTTCCTCCGTTGTCAAGAATACTGCTAGGGTTGGCATATCGGTTAACTGTAGTGCCTCTTCAATGAGGGTGTATGTAGCCGAGGCACCGGTACACCTCAACGCGTATGCAAGCAGCACTGCGGGAGCTTCAAGGAACTTGCTCGAGGTGACAGTGATATGGGGGTGCCTCACGACGTTCTCTATGGTAGGCGTGTACTTTTCTATGAATGAGCGCAACGTGATCGCGAACCCCTCCAACCCGTGGCCTGCCAACCTACGTCCCCGTGAAGATAGGGAACCCTTGTATAGCTCGGACAGCGCGAAGAAGGCCGCCATCACCATTGCGAGAGTGACCTTTACTTTATCCTGGTAGGGTAGGGTGACCACTCCGTAATGCTTTACCAGGGGCTTTAGATTTTCCGCAGAAGGTTCCGGCGCGATTGCCAGGTAGTCTATTTCCAGGGCCCTCGCCGCTTGCAGGGCAGTTATTAGCTTAGGGTACTCACCAGTAGTGAACGCGATTAGTGAGAGGTCATCCCTATAAGGCGTGAGGTACGTAGACGTGTCCTCGACCTCCGCTATTATGGGGTGCTTTGCGCTCTGAAACGTTAGCGAGTACCAGTACATTAAGCTGGCTGGCACGTACCCGTAGCCGCTATAGGAGTATAGGGTAATGGCTCCACGAGATTGCATTAAAAAATCGATTATCTTATGTGAGAGCTCTCTGGCTTTCGCCTCCACCTCGTCTACTTCCTTGGTAATCAGTTCTAAACCAGCGCTGTCTCTAAGCTTTTGCAACAGCTGCATTGCTTTTCATCCGGCTCACTCGGTAATCGCTCAATTATGTGGGGTAGGAGCCTCTTGACCTTGGACACGTTCTCGTTCATCGTCTTAATAACCTCTTCGGCTGTAACCGGCTTCTCCGCCCAAACATCGTAGTCCGTAATCATGGCTATCGTCGCGTAGCAGAGCTGTGCTTCGCACGCTAAGTTTATTTCAGGCACGAGCGTCATTCCGATGATGTCTGCTTTGAACACGTCTTTCCAAACCCTGCTTTCAGCCCGGGTACTGAACCTGGGCCCCTCTATGCAGAGGTATGTGCCCTTCTCGTGTAGCCTGATCTCGGGAAGTCCCCTCGCCACCGCTATGATAGTTCTTCTAAGGTGATCGCAGAACGGGTCTGCCATGCTGACGTGCGCTACTATTCCCCCCTCGAAGAAGGTGTGAGGCCTGATGCCTTTAGTCATATCTATGAACTGGTCGGGTACCACGAAGTCTCCTGGAGCGTAGTCCTCTCTAAGGCTTCCTACGGCGGAAACGGAAATGACCCACTTGACTCCCAGGGCCTTTAATGCCCATATATTTGCCCTGTAGTTCACTCTGTGAGGGGGTATTCGATGCCCTCTACCATGCCTCGCCAGGAACGCGACCTTACGGCCTTTCAGCTCGCCTACTATTACATTATCGCTAGGCATGCCGTAAGGCGTGTATACTTTAAACTCTTGCACCTTCTCTATACCGGGTAATTCGTACAGCCCGCTACCGCCAATTATGCCTATCTCGGCTTTAACTGGCGGGACGACGAGCAACTACGGCACCTTGAGCTTGTAAACTCTTCTCTGATTGTCATACACGACTATGTTCTGTTCCGTTAAGACCTCGAGTGCGCGCTTATAGTACGCGTCCCCCACGTCTATACCGTACCATTCCTTGAAGCCTTTAACAACCTCCTCGTAACTCCACTCCCGCTTGTTCGCTTCCCTGAACATTTCCGTTAACATTCTCTTTATGAACTGGTAGGTGTCTTCGAGTCTCGTCCACGGGTACTGGAACCACACCCACTCCTTTACCTCGATGTAGTAGTAGTCGGGTTTAAACTTGGCAACTGGACTAATCCACTGAAGTGCGGCAGTTTTGACTTCGAGGGGGCCCCACTCCTTCTCGATGTAGTCTCTTGCAAGTTTAAGGGTATCACCAGTATCTACGATATCGTCTACTACTAGTACCCTGAGATTGCTGGCATCGATGTGGAATGGAAATTTGAGTATGGCCTTTTCCGCCATTTTCGCGGCCTCTGTCCAGTGTTGGCTTTGCACGCTCAGTAAGTTCTCCACGCCCAGGAAGTCGCATAGAAGCCTTGCGGGCACAAACCCCCCTCGCGAAACCGCTATCATCAGGTCCGGCCTGTAATTATCTCTACGAATGATGTCAGCCAAGTGCATGGTCCAGTCTACTATCTCCTCCCAGGTAACCAGCTTTGTCTTTACGCGCACCATTATCTCACACGATTACTAAGCTTTTGAGAGGGTTTAAAGCGTTAAACGATGTAAGGCTATTTTTCGGCCAGGATGAGCCTCCCTGGAACCGTAAACCCCCTACCGCCGTGGTGTAGTAGGATCTTTGCTTTTGCTAAATCCCAGCCGTATTTGGTGTAAAGGCCTTCGACCACCTGCACAGCTACGACCTCGGCTATGAATAGTACCGACTCTCCCGCATCAACCTCGTTGATTACCCTGCACTCGAGAAACCCAAGCATGTCCTCTAGGCCGGGGGTTCCAATTCGTGTAGAGTTTACGGTGCGTAGACCGAGCAAGCGCACCTTATCCACCTCTTTACCGCTAACCGTGCCGGCCTTGTACACGAGGTTAACGTGCTTTTCGCCGGGAATATTCATCGTGAACTCCTTCGTTTCGCTAATATTCTGGTAAGTGAGACTACCTTTCCACACTGAAACAGCCACTAGGAACGGTTCAGCCGATATTGGTGTTGCCCATGAAGCTGCCATGACGTTAAGCTCGCCCTCGCGGCTCTTCGAAACTATGAGGTATACGGGCCTAGGGTGCAAAACGCGGTATTCACCCGGGCTAATAGACCTGTACGTAGGTACCACCCAGTAACTACTCTCCGGCAAGAGTTAAAAGTAAGTGTGAGGTGTAAACACTTAATGGTGCGGGGGTGCCCGAGCTTGGTCAAAGGGGTCGGGCTCAGGACCCGATGGCGTAGGCCTGCGTGGGTTCGAATCCCACCCCCCGCACTCTTGGTTTCGCTGTAGGTTATCGGCGATGTATTTAGCCAGCTTTGACTCCCGTACAGCCCGCTCGATCAACCTGTACGACTCCTCTGGAACAGTCTACGTCGCAGTCCTCGCCAATCCATATGAAACAGTGCATAAAACGGTGAACTCAATAATGCCATTGTTCATAGTATTCATCTCGATAGCTATTCCATTGATTCTCATAAAATACACGCTAAGAATGATCAAGTTATTTCATTCATTTATCTGGATGAGCGAATGAAGGCTTTAACGATCTCAGTGCTTGTGCTTGTTACCCTCTTTGCTAGTGCTCACGCTCACAGTTTTTACAACGCTTACAGTGTTATCGATGCCCAGCGTGCCTTGTATTTCTTGAGATCTCAGTATGTCGAAGAGGCCGGATTGCTGAGAGCAGCTGTGGGGGCGTATCCAGACAACACGACAATCTATGTAGCGAACGATAACGTTCTCGCCGCGAGAGCCCTCGCTGTCCTAGGAGACGGGGATCTATCCAGCAAGATACTCACGAAGCTGAACAACGAGTATGGTGGAGGCTTCAACGGTAGAATAGAGATACTCTTCGGCGTGGACATACCAGACGTGTTCTATACAGTGAAGTACGATTACATTGGAGAAGTGAACGGCTTCAGAATACTCTACGAGAAGCCTGGAGACAGGGTCATCGAGGACTGGTACAAGTACGCTGACTTGGTTGTGTACCGTGCCCTGGATAGACTACTCTGGGGCTCTAGACCACACGCCGAGCTCCTGTTCTTGAATTTAACAAAGATGTGGAGTGGATACGGGTTCAGGGATAAAGCATACGAGGCTACAGGCGTGTACGACACGTATAAGTGTGCGCTCTTCATCTACCTCTACCGCGCCCTCGAAGTAGCTGGATCAGATGTCGTCAAAGACTACGTTTACATCAGGAACAAGTGCTTAGAAGTAATTGCCCTCGCGCAAGATCCCGAGACGGGTGGAATAAGAACAAACTACAGGGTCGTAGACGGCAGAATCATAATCGAAGGGGATGTGAACGTTGAGACAACCAGCATCATTGTACTAGCACTCTACTCCGATTACCCGTTGCTGTTTTCAAACATCAAACAGGTAAACACAGCCGCAAGAGCGTACCCGCTTGCCGAGTCAGTAGCGTACATGGTGTTAGCAGTAGCAATGCTAGCGTTTACGTATAAATTCGTAAAAGCCCATCTAAGGAAGACGATGTTGCTATCGTTTCTAATCGCGAGAAGCAGGAAACCCCTGTTTCTGCTAGCATTCACGCCCGGCTTATACATTTCGCTGGCTCTTCCGCTTCAAGTTATATCACAGGTTATACACTGAAGCCTTCCTAAGCCTCTTTGAGCCATCACTGAGAGAGATGCTAGTTTATACTTGGTGGTGGAGGCGTCAAGCTGGATACGGGAGGCTATTAAGCGTCCTGAAACCCTCACGGAATGGTTCAAGAAGAACAGGGAGAAGCTGAAGCGTCTCCTAGGTTACGACCCATTCACGAGGAAAGGGGACATACGCGATAAAGCAGTAAGAGACCTGATAAAGCTCCACAAGGCTGGCAAGATACGGTTGTCCAAGACCGCGCTCAGGAGATCGTATCTAGCGAGGACGCTGCAGAGAGGCGGGGACTTCGGTAAGAGGTATCTATGGATTTCGTAAAGTCGAGTTACTAGAACTAGTGTTTTTAATTCTCAAAAACATTTACAATAACTAGCAAAGATAGGTGGTATTATGGGCTTATCGATGGCGGCTGCCTATGACAGGGCAATAACGATATTCTCGCCGGATGGTAGAATATACCAGGTGGAATACGCCTTTGAAGCTGTGAGAAGGGGGTGGACTACTCTCGGACTGAAAACGCGCACTACCGCTATACTCGCGGCAGAGAAGCGCAAGATTTCTCCGTTAATGGATGAAAGGTCTATTCAGAAAATATTTAAAATAGACGAGCACATCGGTGCGAGCTACGCCGGTATGGCTGGTGATGGGCGCATACTGCTTGATTACGCCATACAAAGAGCACTTCTGCACAGGTTCTACTACGACGAGCCTATACCGGTGGAGTACCTCGCTAAGCTCGTCTGCGACGTGAAGCAGCTCTATACCCAGCACGCGGGTGTGAGGCCTTTCGGGGTATCCATAATATTCGCCGGAGTAGACGAGAGAGGTTCGCAGGTGTACATGACGGAGCCTAGTGGCAGGTACATAGGTTACTACGCCACTGCAATAGGTGAAAAGAGCAACACCATATCCGAGTTCCTGGAGAAGAACTACAAGTACGACCTTGACGTCAAGGACTCTATCAAACTCGCCGTAGAGGCCGTCATAGGCATAATTGAGAATAAACCGTATGAAAACTACATTGAACTGGGTTACACCGATATCTACACCAAGCAGTTTAGGGTGTTAATGCCTGAGGAGATTAGGGAATACATTAAAGAGCTGGAAAGGGAAGGTAAAATAAAGACTTAGACAATATAAACTCGTAGGACTGGCCGCACCGACCACGTCTTGGTGCACTTAATTTGAAAGAAAAGCACGTCATTGCACGCTATGAGGCCAGGGGACACCGGTTCGAGATCTTGGTAGACCCCGATAAAGCCCTTGAACTTAAAGCAGGCAAGAGTGTTGGTTTAGATGAGGTCCTAGTTAGCGACTTCATATATAAGGATGCCAGAAAAGGGCTTAAGGCATCCCCGGAATCCATGAAAGAGGTCTTTGGAACGGACGATCCCAGGGTCGTCGCGGTCGAGATCATAAAGCGCGGTGAAATTCAGCTAACTGCCGAACAGCGCAGAAAGCTACTCGAAGAGAAGAGGGCACAAGTGGTTAACCTCATTGCAAGAAACGTTATAGACCCTAAAACAAAGCTACCCATTCCAGCTAAGAGGATAGAGCTGGCCTTAGAGCAGGCCCGAGTGACCATCGACCCCTTCAAACCCGCCGAGCAGCAGTTCGAGGAGATAATATCCCAGATCTCGAAGGTCATACCGATTAAAGTCGCCAAGGCGTGCGTAGTTGTACGCATACCTCCGGAATACGCTGGCAAGGGCATGAGGGTCCTGCAAAGTATGGGTGTAATTAAGAAGAGCAAGTGGTTGGGTGATGGTAGCTTAGAGCTCGAAATGGAGATACCGGCCGGGCTACAGCAAGAGCTCATAGACAGGGTCAACGCGTTAACTAAAGGCACGGGCGACGTGAAGATCGTTAGTTTAGGGTGAGAATCCGTGAAGGTGCTGGTCGCCGATAAGCAGATAGTCAGGCCTGGAGACTGCTTAGCTATTCTAGATAAAGAAGAAACCGTTCCCGGAAAGGAAATGGTACACTTACCGGACCGGCACGTGTACATACTCAACAACAAGGTTTACAGCGACACCGTGGGAGTAGTTAGCATTAACGAGGGATCTATAAGCGTAATACCGCTGGAGGGGGTGTACGTACCGCGCAAGGACGACATAGTACTGGGCACCATTGCCGATGTAGGGATATCACAGTGGATCGTTGACATCAGGGCACCCTACAAGGCCATACTACCGGCAGGCGAGGTGATAGAGGGGTTCACCCCTGCAATTCACAACCTCAGGAACTACTTGGACATCGGGGATTACGTGTTAGCGAAGATCGCCGCGTTCGACAGGTTACGTGACCCCCTATTAACCATTAAGGGTAAAGGCCTTGGAAAGATAGTGGACGGTTTCGTCATAGACGTAAAGCCGAGTAAAGTGGCGCGCGTAATAGGGAAGAAAGGCAGCATGTACAACGTGCTGGCTAGCACGACCAGGTGCGAACTCGTAATAGGCATGAACGGTTACGTGTGGGCTAGGTGTCCCGACGAACGGACGCTTGAAGCCTTAATTAAGGCTGTTAGGTTAATAGAGGTTAAAGCGCACGTAAGGGGGTTAACGGAAGAAGTGAAGTTATTGATAGAGAGCGAGCTCGGTGTAAAACCATGAGTATCAAACCAGCATTGCTGAAAGAAGACGGGACTAGAATAGATGGCCGAAGACCCGATGAGCTGAGACCCGTGAGAATAACGGTGGGAATCCTAAAAAACGCTAATGGAAGCGCGCTGGTGGAGTACGGGGGCACCAAGGTCATAGCCGCCGTCTACGGGCCGCGCGAGGCGCTACCACGACATATAAGCATGCCGGATAGGGCAGTCCTCAGAGTGAGGTACCACATGGCCCCCTTCTCAACAGAGGAGCGGAAGTCTCCCGCACCTACGCGGAGAGAAGTAGAGCTATCGAAGGTTATACGCGAAGCCCTTGAAACCGTAATATTCACGTACATGTTCCCCAGGACGGGTATTGACATCTTCATAGAGGTCTTGCAAGCGGATGGAGGCACTAGAACGGCTGGTTTAACGGCAGCGTCCATAGCCCTGGCGGATGCCGGTATACCGATGAAGGACCTGGTGGTCGGTGTCGCCATTGGAAAAATAGATGGAGTCCTCGTACTGGATATAAACGAGCTCGAAGACCAGTACGGTGAAGCCGACTTACCAATCGGTATAGCACCTAATCTAGGTGAAATTGCCCTATTCCAGCTGAACGGTGTATTAACGCCCGAAGAGCTAAGGACCGCCCTCGACATGGCGTTCAAAGCGGCTGAACAGATCTACAAGGTTGCCAAGGAGGCGCTCCATAGAAAGTACATGAAGGTCTTTGAAGAGGTGAAATACCCGTGAGCATTACACCCGAACGAGAGCTCTTCCCGAGAATGTACTTGGAGTACATGATGAAGCTCCTTAAGCGCGGAGAACGCCTGGACAACCGTAGCCTACTGGACTTCAGGCCCATATCCGTCATTTTAAACCCCCTCGAAAAAACGGAGGGAAGCTCACTGGTTAAGCTGGGTAAGACGCAGGTCCTGGTTGGAGTAAAGCTCGACCTCGGGACGCCTTACAAAGACAGGCCGAACGAGGGCGTTCTCCAAGTTCACGCCGAGTTCGTGCCTCTAGCCTCCCCGTCGTTTGAGCCGGGCCCACCCGACGAGAACGCCGTAGAGGTTGCCAGGATCGTAGACCGCTCCCTTAGAGAGCCCAAGGCCGTGAAGCTCGAAGAGCTTGTAATAGAGCCGGAGAGGCTCGTCTGGATTGTGTACAATGACATCTACCTGGTTGACCATGGAGGGAACGTGATTGACGCCAGCATGATGGCCTCCATGCTCGCCCTGACCGTGGCGAAGATACCCAGCTTAGTGAAGACCGAGCAGGGATATAGGGTGGACAGAAGTACTCGGGAACGGGCATTACCCATATCCACCCTAGTGGCGACCGTCACCATTGCCATTATCGGCGACGTTCTCCTAGTAGATCCCTCCCTGGAGGAGGAGTCGGTAGCTGATGCCCTGATAACCATAGCCGTGGACGAACATGGGAGGATCTGCGGGGCTCAAAAGCGCGGTGAAAGGGGTATTTCAAGGCCAACTTTAGAGCAGTCCGTCGATGTGGCGATCGAAAAGGGCAGGTGGCTAATAGGCATTATGAGGAATATATTAAATAACCCCCAAGAATTCACTAAACCACTATCGGAGATGGGTGCTTAGACATGGGTAGAACGAAAATCGTAGGAATAGCGGGTAGGTACGGTGCGAGGTACGGGGCAACACTACGTAAGAAGGTAAAAGAGGTGCTAATAAAAAGGTACGCGCCGCACACCTGCCCCTTCTGCTCTCATAGGGGCAGGGTGGTTAGGCTTAGTACAGGTATATGGGTGTGTAGAAAGTGCGGAGCTAAGTGGGCGGGAGGGGCCTACTTACCGAGAACAGAGCTGTCGAAAACGTTCCCCAGCATCATCACTAGGGAGTAGGTTTTTTGATCCTCATAACAACGTCGCACAAGCCTTCCCCAAGAACTAGGTCTTTCATTAAAGACCTCTCCTCAATACTACCCGGCTCTCACAGGACTAATAGGGGTCATAAAACGCTCTTGGAACTGGCAATTGAGGCCAGGAGGCGTGGGCTAAGCTACGTGGCAATCGTCACCGATCACGGGGGTAACCCAGGGGCCATAAACATCTACGAGGTAGTCGAAGAGGCCTCGACATACCCGAAGCTAGTTAAAATAATCACCTTGGTTATAGGGGGGGTGAGGCTTTCCAGGGAAAGCCCCGAGGCGGCTAGAGTCTACGGTATTAGCAAGGTTGGCGTGGATTCCTCTAGGTGCGTATCGGATGATTGCTTTTACATCTCGGACGTTCTCATCAAGATCTTCAATAAGTTATTGAGCGGTAAACCCGATGTCACGATAGTCCTCGAGGAGAACAAGTACATTACACTTAAGTGTGTTAACGTCCACGGAGGGCTCGTAGGCCCCGTCATTAGGGTACTTCGCGCCGTGAGGGATGGGTCGTGAGGGTCTTCCTCGAGTACAGGATCCCGGTGAAATCTAGCGCTCTCGCTAAGGGGGTGCATGCTGCGCTACTACCAGAGCTGGCGAGCCTGCCCGAAGGGTGCTCCGGGGAAGCGCGCTTAGAGAACGATTACGTGTACGTAAAGTTCGAGTGCACGAGCATAAGTAAATTAAGGGCACTAAATAACAGCTTTATAGGTGTGGTGTTGATGTTATTGGAAGTAGCGGGTGGATTTGAAAATGAGTGAAAAAGCCCTTCCCCCGGAAGTCCAGCAGCTAGTAATACAGTACCAGACACTGAGAGAGCACTACTCGAGGATAGAGGCCGAACTCAGAGTAGTGGAAGCGGAGTTGAGCGAGATAGATAATATCATGGACACGCTGAAGGGCCTGGGAGACGACGCCGAGCTGTATAAAGCCACCGGTCACATACTGGTAAGGAAGTCGAAAACTGAAATAATGAAGGAGCTCGAGGAGAGGAAGGAGCTACTGACAATTAAGCGGGATAAGTACAAGAAGCAGCTGGATTTCCTCACGAAGCAGATAAACGAGCTCGAAGGCAAGTTAAGGGAAACGCTAGCTAAACATGGAATTACCGCCGTGCGTTAAAATGCTGACGAAGAACCGTAAAGAGGCGGGCTATAAGGACGAAACATACCTGAATGTACTTAAATCCCTACCTGAAGACGCTCTCGAGGAATTGCTCATTACGCTTGAAAGGGGCATCAGCGAGTACTTAAAAAGCGTTTTACCTCCTAAAACGGACTTTGACATCGCACTGGGCATAGCTAAGAAGAGTAGCTCCGTAGAGGTTTCAGCGGAGGTAATCATAAGGGGCCATCTTCGATACCGGGAGGATTACGGTAAGCTGGCGCAGGACGCTATAAACTACGCCAAAGAGGTGCTAATTGGTCTTTTAGAGGCTAGGAGACGGCGCGGAAAGTAGAGAGTTTTAAACCTCAATACCCTGTTTGTAAATAAAGGGTCGTAGGTATAAATACCCCCTAGTAGATCCCCCAAGTAGACTGCTTCACGCGGTGTGAGACCATGGTTAAGTACAAGCAGACGATTGAAGTGCTTAAAATAATGAAAAACATTGATCAGGTGAGGAACATTGGCATAACCGCACACGTAGACCACGGTAAGACCACGCTATCCGACTCCCTACTAAGCGCTGCAGGGCTACTCTCGGAGAAACTAGCAGGACAGGCGCTTGCACTAGACTACCTTGACGTAGAGCAAAAGAGGCAAATGACCGTTAAGGCTGCCAACGTAAGCCTGTACCACGAGTATAGGGGTAAACCCTACGTCATCAACCTCATAGACACGCCTGGTCACGTTGACTTCCAGTCTAGGACTTTACGTGCTTTTAGGGCCATAGACGGCGCAATCGTAGTGGTAGATTCCGTGGAGGGTGTGATGACCCAGACCGAGATGTACTTGAGGGTCGCGCTGGAGGAGCGGGTTAGGCCAATACTGTTCATTAACAAGGTGGATAGGCTGATCAAGGAGCTGAAACTGTCGCCTTCAGAGATACAACAAAGGCTAGTGCAAATCGTAAAGGACGTAAACACGCTCATAGCCAACTACGCCGATAAGGAGTTCCAGAAAGCGTGGCTCCTCGACCCCGCTAAAGGGCAGGTGGCCTTCGGCTCTGCGAGGGATAGGTGGGGGTTGACGATACCGCTGGCTATGCAGAAAGGCATCAAGATCAGCGACATAATTGACATTTACAACAGGGGTAAGGACGCCCTAGCGGAGTTGCAGAAAACCGCACAACTGCACGAGGCAATACTGGACATGGTTGTAAAGTTCATACCCAACCCTAGAGAGGCTCAGAGGTACAGGATACCCAAGATATGGCATGGAGACCTAAATAACGAGGTGGCCAAGTACATGGTTGAGTGCGATCCCAGCGGCCCCCTGATAATGATGATCACCGACGTGAAGGTCGACCCCCACGCAGGGCTCGTCGCCACTGGGAGGGTTTTCTCGGGGACCGTTAAACCCGGCGAAGAAGTATACCTCGTCAACGCCAGGGCCCTTCAGAGAGTTCTACAAGTGAGCCTATACATGGGCCCCTACAGGGAGTTAACGGACGAGATATCCGCCGGTAACATAGCCGCCGTCCTCGGGGTAGACAAGGCTAGATCGGGTGAAACGCTGGTAAGCCCCGTGTTCAAGGACTTCATGACTCCCTTCGAGAGGCTTAGAATGATTACGGAGTCCGTAGTGACCATTGCAATAGAGCCCAAGAACCCGCAGCAACTGACTAAGCTCATTGACGCTCTCTACAAGCTACACCTGGAAGACCCCAGCCTCATCGTCAAGATAAACGAGGAGACGGGCGAGTACCTGCTCAGCGGTGTCGGTACTTTACACATCGAAATAGCACTTACACTGCTGAAGGACTTCTACGGGCTCGAGGTTCTCGCGTCGCCGCCGGTGATAGTGTACAGGGAAACCGTCAAGAATGAGAGCAGGATCTTTGAAGGTAAATCGCCTAACAAGCACAACAAGTTCTACATTAGCGTAAGGCCGCTAGACGAGGCGACGATCAAGCTCATACAGGAGGGCCTCGTGGTGGAGGACATGGACCCGCGGGAAAGGGCAAAGATCTTGAGAGACCACGCCGGCTGGGACACGGACATGGCCAGGAGGATCATGGCCATAGACGAGAACATCGACATATTCGTGGACATGACCACGGGTGTCCAGTACTTACGCGAAGTCAGGGATACCATTATACAGGGCTTTAGGCTGGCGATGAGGGAAGGCCCATTAGCGCACGAGCCCGTGCGGGGCTTACTCGTAGTGCTCCACGATGCCGTGATCCACGAAGACCCCGCGCACAGGGGACCCGCACAGATTTACCCTGCAGTGAGGAATGCAATATTCGCTGGCATGCTAACCTCCAACCCGACGCTATTAGAACCCATACTGAAGTACGACGTGAGGGTCCCCGTCGAGTACATCGGTAACATCTCCGTAGTCGTGACCAAGAAGCGCGGTAAGATCCTAGACATACAACAGGCGGAAAACCTGGCTAGGATAGTAGCAGAGGTGCCCGTTTCGGAGTCATTCGACATGGCGGACATGCTCAGAAACGTGACAACTGGTAAGGCTATATGGGGGCAGGACTTCAGCCGCTGGGCACCCGTACCCGACTCCATGTTAATGGACCTGATAGCCAGTATAAGGACGAGGAAGGGGTTAAAGCCGGAGCCGCCTAAACCAGAGGACTTTATGACTTTATAGTGACTACTACGCAGTGCGGGCGCTCCTACGGGCATTCACCACGTAGTTTTCAAGGAGGACCTTGTAAGTGGTCTTGCTGTACTTCACTACAAGCCCCTTTTCACTCATCTTAGAAAGTATTCTGCCAGCGCTCCTAGTCGATGTGGAAAGCCCCTCAGCGAGCTTCCCAACGGTAACGAAAACCACGCCCTCCTCTGCGAGCTTCCTGTGTAGTTTTGCCAAGTCAACGGCGACGTGGACCTTCACACAAAGCACCTGTAGTTAAACCGGTTGATTTTAGCCGGAGAGTGGGGCAAAACTGTTACGAGCGAGAAGACACGTTCTGCGAACTAGGCGCCGGGGCGGGGATTTGAACCCCGGACCACCGGGTCTCCACCAGGCTATGAATGCTTCGTGGTTAACAGCCCGGCGCTCTTCCAGGCTGAGCTACCCCGGCGCCACTTTTCTATTTTACTCTTGGGGTTTTAAAACGCTATTGGTACCATGCTATAATTGCACGGTGCCACCGCTCGGTGGGGCGAGTACGTTGACGTCTTCTCCGAGTTGCTCTTTGAGTTTTCTCGAGAGCTCATCGGCGTCTTCCGGGTTGCCGTGCACTATGATTACGTTCCTGACGCTGCTCTTGTAGTGCAGTACGAACTTTACGATGTCGTCGCTCCCCGAGTGGCTTGAAAGGTCTAGCCATGTAAGCCTAGCCTTAATGGGCTCTTCTATCCCCTGTTCTCTCAGCACCCCGCTCTCGAGTATTTTATGGCCATTGCTATTCACGGCCTGGTAACTTACCAGTACGATGGCATTCCTGGAGTTGCCCTGTATCTGCTTCAAGTAGTAGAGGCTCGGGCCGCCTTTGAGCATGCCGGCGGAGGCTATGACTACGCAGGGTTTTTTGAGGATCTTCTTTCTCATGGCGAAATCCGTGATAAAGTTTACGTTCTCCACGACCTTTAGGAACAGGCCGGGGTCTCTAAGAAACTTCCTGTACTTTACGTAGAGCTCCGTTACATCCCTGCTCAGACCGTCTACGTATATGTCTAGGTAGGGTGCCTGCGCGTAAAGAATCGTCATGACTTCTTGCGTTCTACCAACGCTGAACGCCGGTATGAGGACCACCCCTCCCCTATCTACGGTGTCCTCAACTACCTCTAGAAGGCGCTTTTCAACGAGGTGTCTTGGCGGGTGGTTCCTGGCTCCGTAGGTCGACTCGACGATTATAGTTGTGGGTTTAAGGGGCGGCGTGTCCACGCTACTCAACGTCCACGTCTGCACCGCGTTGAAGTCACCTGTGTAGAGTACGTGCTCGCCACTAGGAGTTTCCACGTAAGTGAGCGAGCTACCCATTATATGGCCAGCGTTGAAGGACTGGATTTCGAACGCGCCAACTTCTGCCTTCTCACCATAGTTCAGGAACTCGGCGCTACTGTACATCCTATCGAATTCCCTGAGCTCGTAATCTATGTAGTGCGCGTTTAATCTCAGGAAATCTATGGTTAGTAACCTAGCCACGTCGAGTGTGGGCTTCGTGGTGATGGTCTTCGGGTTTCCGGTTATGAACAGGTAAGGCGCTGCACCTACGTGGTCTAGGTGTGCGTGTGATATCACCAACGCGTTAACGTCAACGGGCCTTACGTGTAGTGGGAGCTGCGGGACATCCCTTTCATCGAAGCTCACTCCGTAATCTAGCAGTATCGAGCCTTCCCTCTCCTTCAGTAGTATGGCCGTGCGGCCCACTTCCCTACCTCCACCTAGAATCCTCACCTCCATGTAAACTGCCACCAAGTCCTCGCCGGTAGTGTTAATGGGCTTTACTACTCTACTTTTAAATACACTATGTAGAATAACCTTTTAAGAAGGTGTGTAGAGCTTATGGCTTTTTTCAGCCCTCACGAGTTAAAGAAGCTCCTTAAGAGGTACGGGATCGAGGTGGAAGAGCTCCGCGGCGTAGAGAGGGTAGAGCTTCTCGCGGGCTCGAAGAAGATCGTCATAACCTCCCCGCAAGTCATAGTGTTAAAGGCTCACGGGCAGCTGGTATACCAGGTCATCGGTAGCGAGGTGCGCGAAGAACCGTTAACAACGCCCGTGACCGAGCACGCGCCCCCCCTATCAGAAGACGACATCAAGTTCGTCATGGATCAGACCGGTGCTTCACGGGACAAGGCGGTGGAGGCGCTCGTGAAAGCTAAAGGAGACATTGCACGGGCTATAATGATTCTGCGCGGCGAGGTGGAATGAGCTTCGCGAACGCTTCGAGCTCGAAAACAGCTAGTCACGTAGACTGGCAGGGAGCACCCTTCAGGCAGGGGTTTGCAAGAAGCTTGAAAACCTTTCACTACCTACTCGGCGTATACTATGACGGTAGGCTTGGCAAGGCCGTGATGGAGTTTCTCAGCGAAGATGGGGCCAGGCTCATCAGGGTCCCCGACCTATGGGATCACAAGCCATACTTCATAACGGACGAGGACGTTGAAGCTCTCAGAGCTAAACTCGGTAGCGAGAAGAGCGTCGAGCGCTTTGAAGAAGTCGAAAAAATAAACCCTCTAACGATGCAGAAGGTTAAGCTAGTCAAGGTGGTGACGCGGGACCCCCTAGCCGTGAGGAAGGTTCGGAGTAGCGTCAAGAACGCGTGGGAGGCGAAGATCAAATACCACGCGAACTACACCTTCGACATGGGGCTCATACCCGGTATGCGCTACGCCATCGTGAATGAAGACGGCTACCCGAAACTCGTGCTCGCAGAGCCCCGGATACCAGAAGATGTGGCCAGGACCATAAACGACCTCTTCTCGGGCGAACCCGAGTCCACCAGGAAGCTAGCGGTGGAGTTCGCTAAACTATTCGAAGAGCCTCCGCCCAGAGCCATGAGGGTAGCAGTGGATATCGAGGTCTACACTCCATTTAAAGGTAGGGTACCCAACCCCAGGCTGGCCGAGTACCCGATCATCAGCATAGCGATGGCTGGTAGTGATGGTTACCGGAAGGTCTTCATATCTGTGCGCCCTTACAAGAGCCCCTTCCTGTACGCTGCCGAGGAGATATATCCCTCCAACGCCGAGGTCGAGATTTTCGATTCCGAGCAGGCCATGATACTAGAATTCTACAGGGCTGTTTCCGGGTATCCCGTGGTGCTGACCTACAACGGCGACAAGTTCGACCTACTCTACTTGTACACGCGGTCCCTGAAAATCGGCATTCCAAGGTCTCTCGTGCCGATTCGAGTCAGAGAAGACCTCGTGAAGTTTGAAAGCAGCATTCACCTAGACCTCTACAGGTTCTTCTCCAACAAAGCAATCAAGAACTACGCTTTCGGGGGCAGGTACCAGGAAGAACGGCTTGAAGCTGTTTCCCAGGCTCTTCTCGGGGTAACTAAAATAGGGTTCGAGGAGACCGTGAGCGACGTATCAGCTGGCTTGCTCGTAGCCTACAACTTGAGGGACGCGGAGATCACGTTAATGCTGACGACATTTAGTAACGAGCTCGTGTGGAAACTCATTATCCTCATGGCGCGGATCTCTAAGACGAGCGTGGAGGAGCTGTGCAGGAGGCAGATCTCCGGCTGGATCCAGAACCTGTTCTTCTGGGAGCATAGAAGACTTAACTACCTTATTCCAAACAAAGAGGACATCGCAAACTACGTAAGGTCGGCCACTAAAGCGGTGATAGAGGGAAAAAAATACGCCGGTGCACTGGTAATTGTTCCGCCTCAAGGCGTCTTCTTCGACGTCGTGGTTCTCGACATCGCCTCCCTGTACCCGAGCGTCATCAAGAACTTCAATTTGAGTTACGAAACAGTGGACATGAACTGGTGCTCCAGCAAGCAGAAGATCGTCGACGAGACCGGTAAGGTTATACATACAGTGTGCACCGACATGCCGGGGTTAACGGCCCAGATCACCGGGATACTCAGGGATTTCAGGGTTGGAATATACAAGAAGAGGTCCAAGAACAAGTCCCTTTCAGAAGAGCTAAGAGTGTGGTACGACGTCGTTCAAAGGGCCATTAAAGTGTTCATAAATGCCAGCTACGGCGTTTTCGGGGACGAGAGGTTCTCGCTGTACTCCCCCGCCGTGGCGGAGAGCGTCACGGCACTCGGCAGGAGGTCCTTCATGAGCATAGTCGTGAAGGCGGCGGAAATGGGCATTAAGACCCTTTACGGGGACACGGACTCCATATTCGTGTGGTCGCCTACTCCAAAGCAGCTGGAACTCCTCCAGAAGTGGATCCAGCGAAACCTGGACCTGGACATCGAGGTAGACAAGGAGTTCACCTTCATAGTGTTCACCGGCTTGAGGAAGAACTACCTCGGCAGAACCAGCAACGGAGAAGTAGAGGTGAAGGGCCTCGTCGCTAAGAAACGGAATACCCCGGAATTCGTTAAGTCGCTGTTCGGCAGCATCCTCGACAGCTTGAAGAAAGTGGAAAGCCCAGAAGACTTCGCCGCGTTCATGAACTGGCTTGAAAAGGTCATGAAAGAGCACTATTATGGGTTGAAGCAGAAGGAGATCACCCTGGACATGCTAGCCATAAAGACGGCCCTCACGAAAGACCCATCAGCGTACACTAAAAACAAACCACCGCACGTGAAGGCCGCGTTACAGCTTAGAAAGCACGGCATGAATATTCAAGAAGGAGACATCATAGTGTTAGTGAAGGTCAAGGGAGGAGACGGCTATAAGGCAATACAGCTGGCTAGACAGCACGAGGTGGATACTGACAAGTACATAGAGATGTTGAGGTCGGGGTTAGAGCAATTACTACTGGCACTAGGCATTAAGTGGGAAGACGTGGCCGGTGGTAGTGACTTGGCGAGGTTCACTAGGAACCTGCACAGCTAGCACGAGCCCTAACAGCCGTTTTCCGGGGTCAGCGGGTGATAAAGCTTAAAAATAAGAGGGTCTTTAAGTAGCATAGTACCTGGTACTCAGGTGATCTGCTTGCCCAAGAAGAGGGAAAGTCGCGGACGTAGAAAAGGCGATAAGGGCTCCGTTGAAAGGGTGCCATGTGATAACTGCGGTGCGCTGGTGCCCGCAGATAAGATCGTCTGCGTCACGAGGATGTACAGCCCGGTTCCACCCGGCCTCGCGGAAGAGCTCGAAAAGAAGGGGGCCGTAATAATGAAGTACCCCGTGAAGAGGTGCTACTGCGTATCCTGCGCGATATTCTACGGAATAATCAAAGTAAGGCCTGAAGAGGAGAGAAAGCCTAGGCAGGTATTTGTTTAAAAGCCTTTAAAGCTCCGGTACAATATCATCCAGGTGGGTTGATCGGCTTGAAGGCATCTAAAGTAGTTATAGTAACGGCGGAGCACCATCCATACCACAAAATGTGGCTCAAACTAGCTGAGAGGCTTAGCGCGATTTTAAAGGTCCCGCTGGAAGTCAAGGTCGAGGATTACGTGTACCTGGTGGAACATGGAGATAGAGACGAGTTTGGAATGAGCTGGCTTCCACAGATACTGGTAGAGCTGGAGGACAGCACCATTCACTGGCTTCTCTCACGCCTGCCACTAGACGAAAGGCTCCAGCCCGACGAGGAAAAGGCTGTTTACGAGATGCTCGAAAAGCTTAAATCCCTCGGAGTCGAGGTACCTGTCTAGCGCCTTCCACAAGAACACTGCTTAAGAGCTCTCTTACAATTTTTACTCCTGAGCCCCGGTGAGCGCGCGTGGTCTTGGTACCATACGTACCCACGCCGTACCCCGTAGTTAGGGCCATGTTAAAGCTCGCAAACGTAGGTCCCGAAGACATAGTGTACGACCTTGGTTGCGGTGACGGCAGGATACTCATAGTTGCGATTAAGGAGTTTAACGCGAAGAGGGCTATCGGCATTGAAATAGACCGCGAGAAGTACAAGTTAGCGGCCTCTAAGGCGCGGGAAGAGGGGGTTGATGACCGCGTCGAAATACTGCACGGTGACTTCTTCAACACCTACATCGGGGACGCTACCGTAATAACGCTATTCCTACTGACATCCGTTAACGAGATGCTAAGACCTAAATTTGAACGCGAACTCCGCAACGGTACTAGGATAGTGAGCCACGAGTTCAGGATACCCGGGTGGAAGCCGGAGAGGGTAGTCGAAGTCAGAGATGACAACGGCCTCCTTCACACGATATACCTCTACGTGAAGGGTAAACACCTATAGGAGTACCTTTCTAGCGAACACGATGTAACCCGTGTGCCCGATCATTTTCGTCTTCGGCCTGACCGCTCCCGGTTCTACCTGGTACTCTCTTAGTAGGAGCTCATAGGCGTGAATGTCTCCGAATAGCCTGCTTTCCCGTAGCGCAGTAACGGTCTTTTCAACCTGGTTAACCGTGGGCACGTACACCAGTAGCGGTGCCGAGGCCTTCAACACCCTACTCACGCTCGCGACGGCGTTCCAGGGATCGGGTATGTCTAGGAAAAAAGCGTCAAGGGGCTCCACGCTGAGGTCTGCCCGCACGTCCTGCTTGAGCAGGACAACCCGGTGACGCAGACCCGCCTTCTCGAGGTTTTCTGACGCGTGTTTGAGGGCTTCATCGGAGATATCGAAGCCGTAGAGTACTCCGGCGTCTCCGATGATGGAAGCTATCGCTATGGAGAGCGCGCCCGACCCTACACCCGCCTCTCCCGCCTTGCTACCCGGGCCTATTCCCGAGAGGTACACCATGAGCGCGGCGTCTTTGGGGTATATGACCTGCGTAATTCTCTTAAGCCCCGCGAAGTAGTCCTGTACCGTGGGCTTGAGTACTAGGGCCGGCGCGCCTAGACTGGTCTTGATTACCGAGCCGTAGGGGATTCCTATTAACTGGTCGTGCAGGATGTAACCTTTATCCGTGCCTAGTATTTTCCCCCTTTCCACCTTGAAAACGAACCTCCTCTTCTCGTCTATTACTAGGAGAACGGGGATCCCTTCACGTATTTTCTCCTCCATGCCTCCATGTCCTCCTAAGTCCCGGTATCACTCATCACTAATCAGCAATACCAGCTTTCAGCACTACAATAATTTACTCAAGAGTGCTTAAAATCCCTTAAACACCTAGAATGCACTGACGGCGTTTACTCCGCTAGTGCCGGTGAACCCTCTCAATGAACGTGCTGGTCATCCCGATAAAGCCTGTGTTCGCGTACAGAATATTCACCGGCAGGAAGAAGTATGACCTCAGGAAGCTCTCGAAGAACGGCGTCCCCGTTAAGACGGGCGATAGGGCCGTGCTATACGTGACAGGCAGTGTGAAGGCGTTCATGGGGGAGTACACCGTGGGAAACGTCATTGTCGGCACGCCGGAGTACATCGTTAAGACGCTACTGAGAAGCCCTGGTAGCGGCGTGGGTGAAGAGGACTTCAACTACATTAAGGGCGCTGAACGGGCTCTGGCGATGGAGGTGCTGATGCCCGTGGTCTACAGGAAGCCCGTTGACATGAGAGATGTCCTTAGGATATTCCCGGACTACCGCCCCCCGCTTGGAATCCAAAAACTCGACGAGTATGAACCGGTAGTGGTGCTCGTATTCAACAAGGCGAGAGGCTTAACCGCGCAGCCACGGGCTTAGCTCAATTCTGCTTCTCTAATCCACAGTTCTCGCCTTAACAGCTCCCTTATGGCCACCCTGATGACCTCGCTCCTGTTCTTGTACCTACCTATCTTGATCAGCTCGTCTATGCCCTCAAGGTATATCTCCGGCATTTTAACAGTTACGAGCCTTAGTCTCGGCCTCACGAACATGCCTTTCACCATTCTTAGGATTTCGCGGATATTACTTTTAAAACACGGGACTCCGCTTTCCGCCGCCAAGTAAGCCTCCCGGCCCTCCGCGCCCGCTCCTTGCGGGTTTACACCGCTACTTGCGGGGAGTCGGGCTTTACCGCGTCCAACTGCTCAGCACTAGGTGCCTTCTACTCTAAGAGGATGCCTATGAGCTTGAGCACTAGCGCGTTCCACGCCCTCGCGGCGCGCTGCGTGAACTCCTCTCTAGTTAACGCTAAGTACGTGACGAAAACTAGGTTCATGTAGACGAGTGGTGCTAGCTGTACGCCGTAGAAACTGTACTGCGTTCTACTGCCTAGAATCCACAGTAGGACGTAGCTGCCGAGAACCCCAGCGTAGAACAGGGCTACGTAACCGTACTCCTTGAAGCCCGTGAACACCGCTGGGAGGTAGAACACGAGCAGTATTAGCGATGCCAGCCACAGGGGGTAGAACCCCTCGGCGTAGAGCACCTTCCCGTCGGGGTATATGTAGAGCGGGAAGCTGTTTAACCCTACGAACCACTCCCAGGGCGCAGAGCTGACGGGGCACTGGGCCCCCGTGCACTTCACGCTTAGATGCCAGCGAATAGAGCCTATTAGAGCGTACTCGACCCAGTTCCTCAAACCCATGTAGCTAATTATGGGTGCGGAGACCAGAACCAGCGATGAGAGGTACAGTATAGCCGCCACTAGGGAAAACGCCACCAAGGACCGCACGAACACCGCCGGCTTCCTACTAGCTTTTAGAGCCGATTCGCGTGCTAGTAGCAGGACTACCGGCATAGCGGCGAATAAACCCGTCGCCTTGAACAAGCCGCCGGTAACGGCGAGTAGTAGGGATTCCCTGTACTTCTTACAAGCCGCGAGGTACAGTGAAGCCGCCGTAAACAACGCAGTGTAACCGTCTAGTAGCGCGATACTGAAAAGCGCGCGTGACATGGGGTCCGCGATTACGAGGAGCGCACCTATCAGGGGGACGTCGCGCCTCCTGGTTACCTTCGACAACGTGAAGTATACGAGTACCGAGGTAGCGGTACCCGCCGCGACGCTGGGTAGCCTCCAGTACACGGGCGCGTCTCCCAGTAAAACCATGGAGAGCGCGATCGTGTACTTCCCTAGAGGGGGGTGCTCCCAGTTGATGTACTCGTGCACGTTTTCGGCATCGGGCAGCATCCAGCCCCTAACCACGTCTACTACCGGGCAGAGCTCCCCGGCCTCCCTTACGAACGCTTCCACGCCGCTTTCAGACCCGTTGACGTAGATGGCGTAGGTCTTGACGTAGTCGGCGCGGCTACTGAGGCCGTGCCTACTCGCCAGGTCCACGAGGGTGTCCTTTATGCTGGTCCACCTAGTTGCACACCCGCTAGCACTGAACACTACCGTGGCGCCGCGCACACCTAGCTGCCTGGGTTCCACCCCGAAAACCCTGCGGAGGATGTTCCTGGCTGCCGAGACGTACCACACCTCGTCGGTAACGTACCCTCGCCCCCCGCGATCCGCCTCCAGTTCGTGGAGGCTCCACGCGGTCTTCCCGAAGGAGTAGGTTGCTGCGAGCAGTATTAGCGTGATCGATGCGAGCACTACTAGCCTCTCCCCCCTTCCCAAGTGTAATCGCCTTAGACCCGTCCTCCAAACTAAATTAAGTACCGTTAATTTACTTTACTGGTAGCCGGTGAAAAGCTTTTGAAGGCGGCGAGGGAAGCGGTATCGGTAGCCGTCGTCTTGGCAGTCTCGCTGTTACTCTACATGCCTGCTAGCGTTCAGGAGCTTCTCTTTAAGCGGGTCTTGTGGAGCCCGCTCGAAGTGGAGGTAACCAGCTTTTACAACGACGTCTTCAACGTGACGGACGAGCTACAGGCTAGGAAGACCTGGCTTAACAGCGAGAAGTGGAGCTCCATTAGGAGGGGTGTTAACGTGTACGCCGTGCCCTACCTAGACTACAAGCTACGCGTCTACGGGGACGTCCCAGCACCCCCGTTGATCGCGCTCCTCTGGGCCCTCATCACGTACCTTGCACTCCTACTTACCGGGTCTTACATCAGCCCCCTGTTCACGGTGATCCTCTACTCCTTTCAAGCAATCATCTCGTCTCTCTGCGTAATAATCCCCTTCAGCTCCTCCCGGTTTAGGGAGCACTACTTACCTCTCTACCCGCTACTCTTAACGTCGATCCTGGCACTAGCTCCGTACTCCCTGGACGTCGTGTCCGTTCCGCTCGTAGTGCTGGCCTTACTCGAAGCCGGGAGGGGAAAGCACGGTAAGGCTGTCTTCTACATGGGCTTGTCAACGGGGTTTAACTACTTCCTACTCGTGCTATTCGTGCTTTACCTGCACGGCGTTCTTGTAACAGGAGGTGGGAAGGTAAAGCTGCCTGCGCTCTCGGGAGTGCTCCTACCTTACGTTATTCCGGGAATGCTAAACCCCCAGTACTACGAGTGGTTTATATCCGGATTCCTCCTTGCAGAGCGCGGGGGCTTCGGTATGGGCAGTATCCTGGTCAACGCGCTCGGCCAGCGCCTAGTGTACAGGGTTACTGTGGGCTTGTGGCTGGCGCTACTCGTAGTGCTGGTATCCCTCACCCCCCGGGACCGCGCTAGATCGCCAAGTTATCTGCTGAACGCGTTCTTCCTACTGTTCACGCTACACGTGGACGCGCACCCACGAGCGCTCCTACCTCTCTTCTTCGCCGGGGCGGCCCTCAACTCGCTTAAACCACTAAGCATCTACATGCTAGTAGAGTCTTGCAATGCACTGGTCCACGCACTACACCTAGAAGCGGGCACTACGGCGAGCTTACTGGGCTTAATCGGGGTACAGCCACCTCAAGACCCCTTCTCCCCAGAAAACCCCGTTCAGTGGATTGCCCAGTTCCGGAACTTCATAATCGTAGCATCGAGCGCAGGTGCCGTACTCGAAGCACTAAAAACACAGCACCACGAAAACCACATAGAACCCCCGCAAACACCGCTTAAAACCGAGTCTACGCATTACTATAAACTGGAGCCGGGGTCGCCTAGCCTGGTAGGGCGCCGGCCTGCTAAGCCGGTGGGGGAACACCCCGCGCGGGTTCAAATCCCGCCCCCGGCGCCACCCCTCATAAACCCTAACAATATCCTCCGCGAGATCAACATACTTGTCTCGGTGATAAAGATAGTAATCTTACCTTTCAGCCTTTTTTAATTGCTTCAGATTCGAGAGCGGAAAACTCTGCGTAAAGTGCGTGCACTCGTTCAGGGACAAGGCTGGCTTCGGTAGATTCGGTTTTTATGAAGCAATTAAAAAGACTGAAAGAACTTTTAAGCCGACTATTATTAGGTATTAGGAATGATACTAAAATTTTTCCTAACATCTTTTCAGGGAACTTACCTATTAGCCGAACTCCTAAATAGGTGCCGACAATCGATGACATCGACATAGCGAAGGCTATGTTGGCGTGGTGGTTGCTCAGCAAACCTAGTTGAAGACGCCTAATAAGGGAAGCGACAACTACTAGCAAGCCTTAAATAGGTTAGCCGCTACGGCAGTGGTAGCTGGTTGTTTGAGTATGTGAAGCAAAGCTGGGATCCTACATTCGCCCCCACCAACACCTATTAGCCCAGCAACGCCCCCGATCATCAAGCGTATCCCCCTGTAGAACCACAGGGACAGCTTCTTGTTGAATGAGCTACCACCGTTGACTCTGCTTCTCAGATGGTTCAAGTTCTCCAGGACTACGATGGAACTGTACCTGCTGGCGAGTTCTGCTATGGAGTCTCCAATCTTGTGAGCATAGTCCCAAGCAATGCTCCTTATTTTCTCACCGTGCTTCTCAATGGCTCTTCTAACTCCTCTGATGAACCTCCATGACTTAGAGTACTTTCTCTGTATTCTCTCGATCCAAATCCTGTGGGTTAGTATCTTCCTGAGCGGTGTCTTGTATCGCTTCACCTTCAGTAGCTTTCCACCTAATGTGAAGATGGCTAATGTGATGTTATCGAGGTTCACGTCAACAGTTACGATGGTCCTTGGCTTCCTGAGCTCAACGACTTTCCTGAAGTAAACTGATACAAAGACGTTACCGTCTTTCACTGTCACCGATAGCTCGTAGTTGCTCCAAGCTCTGAATTTTTCTACTCTCTCAGTAGATGTCAACAGCTTTAACTTAACCTCTTTACCTCCGTGTAGCTTCAAGATCAACGTTCTATCGTCAAGGTTGAGCTTGTAGTCGTACCTGTCCAATCTAGCTGATAGTTTTCTGAGAACCGGTTTTCTACCGTTGTTTCGCTTGCATGCTTTAACTACTGCTTTAGCAATAAGTATATATCTGCTTCACGTGGTGTGCTCTGAAACCGTGCTTTCTCAGCTCATTGTAGAACATTCTGTGTAGAGTTTTGATTGAAGGCACTTTGTTTAAACTCCACAGCTTGTTCACAACGAACTGTACAGCATCACGATACAACCTCAGGAACTCGACTAATGCACCATGGTCATCGCTAC
>JAWBQJ010000006.1:829-103440 GCA_038845865.1 Desulfurococcaceae archaeon | reverse complement strand
GCCACTCGTAGGCGTCTCCAAGGATGTCGGGCGATACATCAATCAAGGGTACTGAGTCGAACAACTCTACCAGTTGCCTGAGTATCTCCGTGTTCTCCCTGCTTGAGGCGAACTGGTGGAAGTCGAAGTTGTCGAATATTGCTCTCAGATCGGGGTTTAGTTCTCCGAGTTTCTTGAGAGCTTCAGAGAAGAATACGTGTAGTTCTCCCTTGTGCTTAACTATGTTATCCCATAGGTATTCCTCTGGTATTTTGAACTGGTGGAAGAACTCTTCTTTTGCTAAGCCTCCAGCCTCCTGAGTTGAATAGCCTTCTTCAACAAGCTTCTTAACGGTAACCTCATACTCAAGCTTCCACTGGTCGCTTATCCTCTTGTAGAAGAGTAAGACGAGTATGAAAGAATAGTCTACGCGTGTTCTTATCAAGTCTGCTGCTTTCTTTAGAATGCCTTCAAGGTCTCCTCTCGTAACGGGTATTGGTCGAAGAGCGTAGATTTTCTTCTTAGGGTTCTCGGGATCTACCGCTACGTTCACCAGGTTACCTCTACTGAGGTGGCTTATAAGAACCATTACTGTATCCAAAGGCTTCTCTAAGACCTTAGAAGCATCATCAACAGTAAAAGGCCTTTCGCCAAAATAAGCTCTAAGCTTAATATAGTCGTTGAGAACCCACCGTGGAAGGGAGTTGGGCACCCAAGCCACCAATATATTCATTTAGATACCTAAGTTTAAAAAGTTCCTGGTTAGGTCTGAAACAACTTCGCTCTGAGAAACCCCCGTGTGGTAAATTACTGGTCGTTCTTTAAGCTTACTTTACTTCTCATTTCAGGTCTGCCTATCCTCGTTGCTTAGCACGTGCTTTTCAATGAGCTACTTCCTTGTGCCCAGTACGTGATGAGAGCTTTCCCACTTTTCTCTACATATTGGTTTTCTACTTGTTTTAAGAACTGAATTGGAATTAGTGACTTAAATGCTACTCCTCGAAGAAAGTATCATCGATGTTCAATGCGCTGAGAGGACTGGTTATAAAAACAAAAACAGCGTGCCTAGTTACTAGCCTTCTCCATAGGAAGTTTCATATCCATAGACGTCTGATACCTCGTGGTTTCCTACGTTGTCTACGGCAACTACATACAGCTCTATTCTGGCGACTTCTACTGGTATTTCGGCAACGTAGACTTCTTCTTCCAGGCCGTGGCCTCCAATAGGTTCCGTCACGTAATTTGCTGTGACGTTCATTTCCTTATAGATCCACTGGGAATTGTTTATGCTGTAAACGAGTAGCACTTTGTACAAAGCGCTCTCCACGTCGTAAGCCTTGGCTTTCACGACTAGCACTCCATTATATGAAGCCTCGACACTGCTTATAGTGGGTTTCCTTGTGTCTGATAACTTGTAAAGAGTGCTCGGGCAGGCAACTACGAGTATTTCTCCGTAAGCAATGCTAACTTTAGGCATCCAGCCACTACCACTACACTCAGCAAAGTAGAACTCACCGAGACTGTGGAGGCCCCTCCACAGCAAGTATACCTTGCTTTCACCATTTTTCTTCAACACCGGTAGAACTACAATGTCTTGAGATACGGCTGGCGTACCCCCATCTTCATCGATATTTAATGTGAAGTTCCCCACAGTATTTCCATTGAAGTCTAGTATGTAGAGATTTCTAGGTCTTTCACCGAGACCTCTAGTAGCGTACACGTAGCTACTGCTCAGTGCCACGTAGGAGTTAGTGTTAACGTCACTTCCTATTCCAAGAGGCTTCTTCCAGAGGAGCTCCCCATTAGTGGAAATAGCTAACATGTTTCCTAGGGAATCAACAGCAATTAACCTCCCGCTCCCGTAAGATGGAGTCATGAGCTCGGAGTCGTGCTCGTAGATCCACAGGAGCTCTCCACTTTCTGGATTAAGTGCGTGGAGCTTCTTACTGTATTCTGATGTTACAAACAGCTTTCCATCTCCATAAGCTAATCCTCTCACATTTCCTCCAACGCTCCTACGCCACAGAATCTCCCCGCTCTCACTGACCACGAAAACGTATCCTTCGGGACCAATGCTTCCAATAAATATCCTGCCATTAGTTACTATGAGGTTTGAGGTTACTGAAGACTTGGAAGAGGCTCCTTCCCCTGACTCTAACTTCACTTTCCAGACGACTTCACCGCTATCTTTATCTATTGCTAGAAGGTACGAGTCTTCCTCCCCGTGGGATAGGATACGAGAAGATGTAGCTACATACAAGTGTTTTCCAATACCATAGGCTTTTACGAACCCCCAAAGTCCAAGAGCCCTCCACCTAATTATGGGGCCGGGACCTCGCACTGCCCTCTGTTCAAGGCTGTCGAAGTATACTTCGACCCCCCATACGAGGTCGCCCGTGGTCCTGTTCAATGCATATACCCCCTCACCATCAGCTAAGAAGAGCTTATCGCCTTCAACAATCGCTTCAGCGAGTTTTCCTACAATGTTTGCGGAGACATTGACTCTGAGAACAACTTCAGGCCGCCTTGGAACCCCCCCGGCGTAAAACATATCTGTCCTTACATTACTTTTCTCTACACTCCATGACAGCTTCATCGGGAGAAAATCGCTTGGTAGAGGCTCAGGTGTTCTAGTGGCAGGAGCGGGCTCTATACGTATCTTTCTAGGTTTCTTAGGGGCTTCAGCCGGCCTCCAGTAGATTAGTGCAATATAGGATACGAGTAGTATAGTAATGAGGAAAACTATGAGAGCGATTTTAAACTTCACTGTTTCACCACAAATTACCACTTCACTCTACTATTATATATACTTACCGCCTCTTTGAACACGTTCTCCAGCTCGTGAACTCAGCTTCCACCGTGTGTAACCCCCTATAGCCTGATCTCCGGGCACTCGCAATTACTTGGTAACCATTGATATGTTTAAGTTACGGATTATCGTACTCTACTAAACTAGCATTTTACTGTCAGGGCCCAAACTAGTGGCTACTTGTTATCGAAAGCTTTAACTCGAACCTGGAAGTTAGGTGTTCTGGTATGGAACAGCAGGCATCAAGTATATCTATACCTCTGTGCTCTTTGAGAACACTATGATAGGGGTTTGCTATTCTGTCAACGAGGTCTTGTTTTACTAGGACGGGGTCCAGTAGGGGTTTTATCCATGCTGGCCTCATACAACCCATATATAGTTTACCTGGAAACGCTGCCCGCGCATACTCGATGTTTTTTAGAACTTTCTCGGCTAAGTGCTCCCTGCGCTCAACATACTCATTGTCTATGAACACTAGAAGCGTTACCTCGTTAACCCCGAACTCCTTCAGTACTTTTAGCTCTTTAGCTAGGTCGCCGTTCTTGATCTGAGGGTGCCACGTAAAGATGTGAGGAACAACGTGCAACCCCTCTTCTAGCATTAAGCTAAGGGCTTCAGCGTACTTTTCAGGGCTAAACCTTAACCCTCTGATTTCGTTGACGATGTAGCTACTTAAAGTAAACTCGTAGTCAACCACGTCGATACAGTCCTTCAAGCCGGTGAGAATACCCCTATCTCTCACGAGCCCCAAGTGCATGCTCACAACGAGATCAAGCCGCCTTTTAACCTCACATATTTTCTCCACGTACGGCTCAACCGGCAGTGTAGCGTCCTGTCTAAAACCACCACTTATTAGTACGCCTCTAACACCACTAGAATACAGCTCGTAAGCAACCTTGGTAAAGTTTGCCGGGTTCACGTGTACCATGTTTTCTAGGTATTTTCTACTACAAAACCTGCAGTTCAGCGAGCACCAGGAGCCCGTTATCGATACCGGCTTATACATTCTACGTGGTATGAAAGCCTTTAATTTCATATTGTAACCCCTATTCTCGCTAGTTCCTCCCTAAGGCTGTTCATGTACAGTCTGAGGTAGTTCTCGGAAGGGATATTGTAGACAGGCCCGCTGGGTTTTTCGTTGTAAAAAGGTCTATTACATCCAGGACATCCACTAGTATAACACGCCTGCACCATCTCTAGTGGTACTTTTCCCGTCAAAACTCGCCTGTCATAGTCTATGTACTCCTCGGGGTCTAGCCCGTTCTCTACGAGAAGCCTTGTGATCTGAATAAGCCTGTAGTAGCTTATGTCAACATTAGACTTACCATAAATGTCGACATAGTTGAATAGGGCTACCCGTGCACCAACGTTATACGTTTTCTTGATCGTGTTGACGGCGTCCGCCATGGATTCCCCGAGCCCTATAACCAGGTGAACATAGACATTGCCCCTACCAAAAACATCGACAGCTTTTTCTATGAACCTCCAGTAGGTAGACCAGCTGTACGGTTTATTCCACCTCTCGAAGACCTCTCGTGAACACGCGTCAAGACCCACTCCTAGGGCGTCAACTCCTAGTTCTTTCAACTCGTGTAGAAAAGCCGTGGAAACAGGCGTTACCGCGACTGATATGGGTAACCTATCTTCAAACGACTTGATTTTCTTTAGGATCTCTAAGGCCTCGGCAGTGAAGCCCGGTTTTACGACCGTTTGAAAGCATATGCGGCTGAAAACGCTTCTCCACGATCTAGCTAAAACGTCTAGGTCTATAATGGGCCACTGAATCCTCCCCAGATATTCTCCGCCCTTAATATTGAACAGTCTTCGTGATTGCAGGCAGTAAGCACATCCAGCTTTACAACCATCCGGTGAGTACTGAAGCAGGTAGGCTACGTTGGGTTTCTCGGTCATTCTGATCTCTAGTAGGCCCAGGGACGCTAGTGTTCCTATTGATGCTCTTAGAGCGGTCATCACGCTCCCTTCGCCGGTTAACTGTCGAGGCACGCCACTACCATGCATTTTTATCTACGGCACGACCTATTTATTAACTACGGTGGACTTACTTTGAAGTTACGGGTGCTAGTCGACCTAGAAGGTCGAGACGTCTATTGGCAGATGGCCATTGACGAGGCAATGCTGATTCTGAGGACCAAGGGCAGAATAGAAAACACCCTTAGGTTATATCGGTTCATCCCCAGTGCTGTTACAATCGGTTATTTCCAGAAGGTGAGGGAAGCTGTTAACCTGGGGTTTCTCGAGGAAAGCGGAATACCGTTTACACGTAGAATAACAGGAGGGGGCTCAGTGTACCATGATGCTAATGGAGAGATAACCTATAGCGTGGTTCTCCCGATCGAGCATCCTTTAACAGATGTCCAGGAAAGCTATAGGATTATTTGTAGTGGACTAGTCTACGCTCTCCGGGAAATCGGTGTTGAAGCTGAGTTCGTACCCGTTAACGATGTTGTCGTACACGGCCGCAAGATATCGGGAAGCGCTCAAACGCGCAAATCAGGTTACTTACTTCAGCACGGAACACTCATGTATGCGACGGACCTGGATGTACTGGAAAAAGCCTTACTTGTTCCAGCTGTAAAGCTCGAAAGTAAGGGGGTTAAAAGTATTAGGGAGAGAGTCGTAACCCTGAGACAGGTAATTAATGACGTGGACATGGAGGCACTAGTTAGGAGCCTGGTTAAAGGTTTTTCTCGCGCATTAAATGCCACAGTATACTACGATCGGCTTAGTGAAGAAGAGTTAAAGCTAGCCGAGCAATTAGTTAACAAGTACAGGGATCGCGCATGGATATTCAAGAGGTGAGAACTTGAAAACCTATTCAGTAACGCTACGATTTACAAAGACTGTTAAACTCGACGTGGTGTTTACAGAAAGCTGCGCTATTGAGGATGTACAGATATCAGGCGACTTCTTCGTGTATCCCGAAGAAGCCCTTGAAGTTCTCGAGAACATGCTTAAAGGTTGCAGTACTACCAAGTGCGTTGAAGATGCCTTTTCGAGCATTCGCAACGCCACTATTCTCGGATTCGACCTAGATTCCCTTAGGAGCAGGGTCGTAGAAGCTCTGAGTACCTGTAGTTCACATCTACCGGGTTAATTTCCTAGCATTTTACTCTAGGTGAGAAAGCACCGGAGAGCTTACATACACTCCTCACCCGCCGGCCAGCCTCAGGCGCCCTCTCCAGACTACGAAGCTGTAGAGGACCTTCAGTCCTTGAAGACGTTGACAGCCCCGCTCGGACTCTCCATTACTTTAACGACGCAACGGGGTATTGAGGGGGAACTAAGTAATTACCTCTCCTCGAGACCTTGTTTGCCCATGATTTCCTTAATCTCTCCGGGTACACGCGGCTTTTCTGGCAGTATTCCCTGAGGCCTGTATATTAGTATTAAGGCCATCACGATTCCCAGCGATATGTAGTCGAACCACACTACATCGAACGGAAGTAGCCCGGTGAAGTAGTGTTTAATGTACACGAGTAACCGGTTTATCAGCACGAATATGAAGGTCCCTAGGAACACTCCGCGGTTGTTGCCTATTCCCCCGAGGAAGATCATCAGCCAGGGCAGGAACGTCCAGTCAAACCTCTGGAGGGAGGGGGTTATGGCACCCAAGTACAGTGTCCAGAGCGCGCCGGCAATGCCCGAGAAAGCCGAACCTATCGTCATCGCTATGGCTCTGTAGGTTACCAGGTTCTTTCCCAGCGAGGTCGCTGCAACCTCGTTTTCCCTAATTGCCTTTAAAACCCTCCCCAACGGTGTTCTACCGAGGTATTCCACGTACAGGAATACCAGGAACGCTATTAGGAGGATTTCTAGGGTCGCTACCATAAACCTGTACTCTGATCCAGCCCACGAGAAGAGGTCGGGCACCAAGACCCCTAAAGCTCCATTTATAAACGGCTTGTACACCGTGGCAATGTAGTTCAGCACCTCCCCCAGCGCCAAGAGCGTTATTGCTAAGTAGTCGATTCTCAGCCTAATTACGGGGCCTAGCTGGATTAGACCTAGTAGTGCCCCGGTAACAGCGCCTATTAGTAGGAGTATTACCGTTAACGTGATCGTGAGCAGCGGGCTCGATCTTAGAATGGGGTTTAGTACCGCCATGGCACCGACGGAATTTGATATGGGGTCAATATCGGTGCCTACCCCTGCTAGCAGTAGTCCCAGTCTAGCCGCTAGGCTTCCCGTAATGTAGGCGCCTCCCGCAAATGAGAATAGTAACCCGAAATTGGGTATTCCCGCGTACCCCCTTTGCACATTTAACGAGAGGGTTAGAATGGTGTATACTCCTAGAAGTGCTAGTAGGTCCGATATAAATAGAGTTATTAGCTCTAACGCCATGCACTACGCACCCCTCACCCTTATGGAGATCAGGCCCCTGGGGCAGAAGATGAGGCCGAGTATGAGCGCTATGTAGGGTATCATACCAGAGTACGTCATAACCCAGGGACCCAGCACCGAGGAGAGCCCCGTTACGAGCAGTGTCTCGGCGAGGCCAAGTATGAAACCGCCTACGGGGGCACCGTACAGTTGCTCTAGTCCACCTAGTATGCTTGCAGCGAACATCGCGGCTATGAGGATCATGCCCGTTGAGGGACTGCACATTATGTGCAGAGGAAGTAAGGCCCCCGCCACGCCGGCCAGCCCGCCTGCTATAAACCACGATATGGCTAGCATTGCGCTTACGTTAATGCCACTAGCTAGCGCGAGGGAGTCGTTTTCCATTACGGCCCTCAGAGCCGTCCCGAACACCGTTTTGTTGAGGAATATGTGAAGCGCGAATAGACACGCTACTAGTGTGATCACGGATACCACCGTTATCCCTTGAACACCGAGTACCTTGAAATCCGCCCCAGCTAAGTATATGTTTCTCGCTGTGGCCTTGTAGGTGTATTGGAGGTAGTCTGCGTATATGTTTATTAAACCGAAAAGGAAAATATCGTAAGTCAGCGTCGCCATCATTAGTATGAATATGGAGGACTTCCTCCTCCTCAGGGGCTCCAGCACGAGGTAGAATAGTAAGAGTGCTTCCAGCCCGGAGAGCAGGAAGCCCAGCAGTAACCCTAAATAAATGGGCTGGTTAAAGAGGTGTAGGGTGAACGCCGCGAAGATGCCCGTGGTCACGAACGAGGCGTGTGCAAAATTGGGTACCTTAGTTGTCCTGTAGAGTAGCGTTATGCCTATAGCCATGAGCGAGAGTATCGATGACAGCGTTATGCCCCCTACAAGCGTCTCGATCAAGCCGCCTCACCAACACCCAGATACAATCTCAATATGTCGTGCTTGGTGTAGAGGTCTGAGGGGGTTCCTTCGTAGATTATCCTACCACTTACGAGAACCATCACCCTGTCCGCGACTTCGAGCGCCTTATGTACGTTCTGCTCCACGAGGACTATGGAGATGTTCATGATCTTCCTCAGCAGGTTGATCTTCTCCATGAGCGTGTCAACGTATTTAACGGCTAGTCCCGCTGTGGGTTCGTCTAGCAAAAGAACTCTGGGCTTCCTTACGAGCCCTAGACTCAAAGCCAGCATCTGCCTCTCCCCCCCACTCAAGGTCCCTGCTACTTGTCTTTGTCTTTCTTTCAGTATTGGGAAGAGCTCGTATATCTCGTTCAGGGAGCTCTCTATTTCACCTCTGTTTAGCCCGGCGAACCTCGCTACGAGTCTGAGGTTCTCGGCCACGGTGAGATTTGGAAATACATTAAACATTTGAAAGACGTATGAAATACCCTTCTTGACCCTTTTGTGAGGCGGTAACCTCGTTATGTCCTCTCCACCCAGTTCTATGACGCCGGAGTACACGTCAGCCAGGCCGTAGACGCTATTAAGTAGGGTTGTTTTGCCAGCTCCGTTAGGACCCAGTATTGCCAGGATCTCGCCGTTCCTGCATTCTAGTGAAATATCGTAAAGTATGTGGAATTTTCCATAGCCTGAATTCAGGTTCTTAACCACGAGCACCGGCCACCTACCTCCCTAGGTAAACTGCTCTAACTTTTTCATCTTTGACTATTTCCGACGGCGTCCCCGAAGATATTATCAGGCCCTGGTTCATTACGTACACGTAATCCGCGTATTTGAGAGCTATATCTAGCCTGTGCTCTATTATCAAGAACGTTATGCCGAGCTCGTTTCTCACGTTCACTATGTGTGAGAAAATACTGTGCGCTAGCTTAGGGTTAACGCCTGCTATAGGCTCGTCCAGTATTATCATTTGGGCATCAGACATCAGCGCCCTCCCGATCTCTATCAGCTTAAGCGCTCCTGCATCTAGTTCCGATACTTCTCTATCCCAGTATTTGTCTAGATTAAGTATTCTCATTACCTCGAAGGCTTTTTCAAGTGCCTTCTTCTCGTAACTCCACCAGGCCTTTTTAAACAGGTGGTATCTGAACTTCTCGCCGGGATTGCCCCTAGCCGCTACCAGTAGGTTATCAAGCACGCTTAACTTAGTGAAAGGAGACGGTATTTGAAACGTCCTAACCAGGCCTCTCCTATACACCTGATCCGACGGCAACCCCGTAATGTCCTCGTTATTAAAGTACACCTTTCCCTCATCCGGCTTGTAGATCCCCGTTATCGTGTTTACCAGCGTAGTCTTTCCACAACCATTCGGCCCTATTAGGAGCGTTAAGGAGCCTTTAGGTATGCTTACACTAACCTTATTGACAGCTACCAGGCCACCGAACCTTTTAGTGACATTTAGAGTTTTTAAGTGGATTTCGGGAGGGCTCACCATATTACCCAGCCAGTTACAGGCCTACACGCGTATGGACCTATTATAAAGCAGGAGTGACAAAAAATTACAGTTTGGGAACTTCTACTGTTTTAAGCCAGTAGAACTTGTTCTCTAGGACCCTGTACACGGTAACGGGTTCCCACTTACCACCTATGACGCCGTAGAATATCATGTCCGCGAAGCTCCTGTCACCCTCACTGTTAAACTCTATGTTTCCGGTTGCCCCCCAGTATATGCTTGCAGCTAAAGGCACGGCATTCCTTATGGCTTCACCATCATATTTACCCGCGAGCAGTATTGCCAGTGCTGCGATCCATGCAGCGTCGTATGTTGCGTAAGCGTATACTGTCGGCTCTTGGCCTAGTGTAGATAGCGTGTATTCCCTCACATGATCGGCAACCTTGGACGCGGCTCCTGTGAATAGGCCTCCAATTAGCTTCACCTTCTCAGCTATGGGCCCCACCTGCTCGATCACTACAGTGCTTAGCGGTAATGTGTCGGATGCGAACCAAAGGACCTTCAGTAGAGGACTATTTCTAGCGTTAGCTTGAGTGAGTAGGACCGTGGCGTGGTCTTCCCACGTGTTACAGACTATTGCGAACGCCTCTTTTCTCTCCAAGTAAGGTGCGGCAGCCCTCTCCATACTGTCTATTAGCGGGTTAAAGTCTTTAGTGTCTACCGGGAACGTGAGGTCTGCAACTACGTTTAAGCCCTTCGTCCTCGCCGCGTTTACGAAGGCGTTTTTGAATGAGAGCGAGTAGGATTCTTCGGGCGATATTATTATCACGTTTTTAACGCCGAGACTTAGTATGAGGTCGACCGTGGCAATCCCTTCGGCTTCAACTGAGGGAAGCGTCCTGAAAATGTAACCTGCTGGTGGTGCAACGTCCTTTCGCGCGGCTGTAGAGGACCCCGTTATGACGACTATCTTGTTTGCCTCGGCATACGAGGTAATCGCTTTGGTGGCACCGCTGATTAAGCCACCGATAATTACCTTTACACCTCTGGCAGCGAGGGCCTGTGCTTTTTGCAACGCTATATCAGGTTTACTGGCATAGTCCTCGTAGTAAAATACGAACTTCACGTCGAGCCCTATCTTTTTCACGAATTCATTTATATCCTTCTCGGCTAGTCTAGCTGCGGCGTCCTCTCGTATACCGTACGAGCCGTATGCCCCACTCAGTGCAACTATAACTCCTACTGGAATCTCCTTGGGTAGGCCTGTAGGTGCAACTACGCCTGGCGCCCCCGCTCTCGGAATGAAGTACCCTATTACGAACCCTATTAGTAGGAACACGATTAGTAGTATTGCCCAGACGCCGGTAGGAAGTGCACGAGCTTTAAGGAGCCCCTTCATTAACTGACCCCCACTTATTGTGTTTTGTGGAGAGGAGTTTATAAATGTTTACTAGGAGCTATACAGTGTACATAGCTATATGTACGAATACCCACGTAGAGTGCCCGTTAGTGGGCTAGCTGACGATCTCGCGTTTGCGGAGCAAGGAGTGTAGTGGGGATCGCCCATGGGTAGCGCGCCTACTCGTAGTGCAGGGTCCTTGGATGCAACTATATTAGTCCACTTACTTCAGGTTCTAGTAGAGGTGTTTGCTACGTGCACGAACTGGATCTGAGCAGGTCTACTGGCTGCAACGAGAACCCAGTAGCCCTTCTGTTAAAGGTCTTGGATGAAGGAGCATATGAAGAGTTCATAGTGATTACGAAGAAGACCATTCTACCTCTCGGGCTTACTAAAATTATTGCGAGTAGAAGGGGTTATACGGTGGAGGTTTTAAGGGAGGCCGGCGACGAGATAAAGCTCAAATTCAAGAAAAGCACGTACACGCCTCCCTCTAATCTCTAGAACCCGAGTAGGGTGGTACTAACTCCCGTACACGCGCTTACTCAACTCCTCAATGAAGGTCATGAACTTGCTTTTACTAACCCTCGCCCCGGCGGCCGTGGGGTGACCTCCACCGTTGATCCCGATCGTTCTACTGAGTTCGCGCAATATCCTATTTAAGTCTACTCCGTGCTCTCCACGCAGACTCATGACGTAGATCTCCTTACGTTCTTCAGCGGCTACTCCGACCTTTCCACTGCCATATATCCTAGCGTAGGTTGCGGCCTTACCGGCGCTACCAGGTGGGTTTAATACGTAAGCTACAAGCCCGTATTTCGCTACGTTGTTTTTAACCCATATCCTTAAGTTTTCATCTTCGACAGCCTGCTTCAGGCTCTTCTCAACGAGCTCGCTCATGGTACTCGGTAACCTATTCGCGGAGAGGTGCTCTACGACGCGTCTTTTGAATTCGTAATCTCTGCGAGAGCCTTCAAGGCCTTGTATCAGTATGCCGGCTTCAAGGTATACGGACCTCTTATCCCAATTACTAAGTTCACGTTTAACCCACGGCGTTTCATCCAGGTAGTCTCCTATAGCGCCGTAAAGCCCTATCCTAGAGTACTCTGGGCTGAGACCTTTACCGCGCAGAAACCTATATACGAGTTCAGATGCTGAGCAGCAAGTGTCGTGTATCCAGACAAGTTCTCCGGGTATGCTCATGTCTTCTAGTAGCGGGTGGTGGTCTACGTAGATCACCGTGCACCTAGTAGCCAGCTCTTTCAGTAAGCCCAGGACTTCATTCCCGTGAACTTCGCTAAGAGCGATATCGACGATAAATATCCCATTATAGTCTTTGGCAAACTCCTTAATGTCGTCAAGAAGCCCCACGGGGTGCGTGAAGACAGTTTGCGTTTTATACCCCAGCTGCTCTAAATAGGCCTTAGCAAGCGCTGCTGAGGCGACACCATCGCCGTCTCCGTGTGCAAAAATGAGCCACCTCAACCTAAAATCCCTAGCACAATAATCGCCTTGAGGGGTTAAGAGGCGCGTGCGCGCTGTCCAGATCATGGACGCTGTAGGCTGGCGGGCCTTCGGGATGAAGGGCTGGTTTAACCGTTTTAAAGGTTTAAACATTGATATAGCTGTAGGGATACAGTTTTGGGCGCTGAAACCACGGTAAGCGGCATTAACACGTTTAAAAAAAGGCTTGCTCTCCTCAGGCACCTGGATAGTATCATAGACTTCTCGCGTGCTACTAGCCAGTTAGAGCTGATACTGTACCTGTACAGCGTTAAGAGGCCCGTTACCACGGACGACCTCGCAACCGCATTCGGTTACTCGAAGAAAGCGGTACTGGACTCTCTAAGAAAACTGGAAAAGAAGGGTTTAATTTCCAAGGAGAAGGACGGCGAAGAGCTCAGAGTATCTCTTAGTGAAAGAGGGGAGGAGTTCGTCTCCAAGATCGTGGACCTGCTGAAACCCGCATCCCAGGTACTCGGCGACGCGCAACTATCCGTCCCCGTAAGGATAAACATCGCCAAGGAGATCATGACCAGCATTAACCTGTACAAGTTGGTAGTATACTTGGGACTGGTCAAGCCCAGTAGGCCCATCCTGGTGAGAGGTCTTGCCAGGTTAATGGGTATGAGTAGGACCGATCTAGACGTGCTTCTAAGCTCGTTCACGCAACCGCCTACAAAGCTATTTAGAGTCGTAAAAGCGAGCAATGAAGATGCGTTGTTACTAGACAAGCAGGGTTTCGAGCTACTCAGAAGAACGCTCCACTACAAGGTATACGTATCTAGTTTGCTCTATAAGCTTCTCGTTAAGCTCACTGGAACGCCGTGGACTAGCGAGATAATGTTGAAGCTGAACTCCGTATACCTAGGGGTGTTGACCCTGGTGCTCGTAACGGTGGTGTTCATAGGTGTAAGCGCCTGGATGTTGGCCGTCATAGTCCTCTTCGCACTCGCACCGCTCGTCCTGCTGAACCTCCTCATCTACCAGAAGGGTTCAGCCTGAAGAAACCCCGTAAAACGCCCTGATCACGCTCAAGAGCCGGCCTCCAACCTTCTCCGCGTCAACCCTCTTATCGAGCGCTAGTAGTAGAAACCTCTCACCTAGTAGTAGGACAATGTACTTGTACTTGAGCTCGTCACCGTTAATTACGACAAAGGCTAACAGCAAGTTCGGCAGGTAAACGCTATTGGTGATGTACTCGACTTCGCCGTCGAGGTCACGGGGCCAGTACCCTATAATCCCCTCTCTAAACCCCGCAAGAACGGCCTGTTTAACCACCACGTTATCGACTAGTATTGAAAGCTCCTCCATGGGGGTTACAGAGTAGTTCGTGGGGTCCCCGACACCTGCCACGTTCGCGGTAAGCACGGTTAACCCCATTCAGGACTCTGTAAACCGTTCTTTAAAGCCATGGGTACTAGTTTGAAAGAATGCCAACGGTGACTCGCCGACCCGTCGAATACTCCACTAAGGGCCCCGTAGAGCCGGCTGGGCGAGTTTCAAGGAGCCTCTTTTAAAAACGGTGGAGAAAGCTGAAACACGGGTGAAGGGAAATGGCCGGGAAGAAGGGTATCGTTGGCATTGAGGCTGCAATCGTACTGATAGCGTTCGTGATAGTGGCGGCCGCGCTAGCATTCGTAGTACTGAACATGGGCATGTTCACTACGCAGAAGAGCAAGGAGGTAATGAACCAAGCACTAAACGAAGCCAGTAGCGCGCTGGAAGTGGATGGGTCCGTAATGGCGTACGTCAACGATACGGGCTTTGTCAGGGCAATATACATACCCCTCAAGATCTCGCCAGGACAGCAGGCCGTAGACCTCTCTAACGACAAAGTGGACGTAGTGATAAGGTTGCCTGGAGGGACGTTTTCAAAGATAAACGCAGGAGATCCTGCGAGCGCGTCATCGCCGGTTAACTACACCCAGCTGTACGATGACGTCAGCGGAAATGGTACAGGCAACGAAGTTAATGCTACGTTCTACTTCGTGCAATCACTACAAACAGACACAAATGCACCTTCATTTAAAGTACTGGAAATAGGCGAAAAGGTAATTCTAGTGATTTACCTGCCTGACGGCCTTGAACTAAAACCATACGATAGGTTCATCGTTGAAATTAGGCCTCTTGCGGGCGCGCCGTTAACTGTTGAAAGGCTCATCCCGCCGACACTACCGTTGAACGAGTTCGTCAGCTTAATTTAAGCTCTTTTTTTTCCTGCATTTTTCCATCCATGTCGAGATGGTGTGTTAAACGGTGGTAGGGGTGTCTATGAGGGGCCTGGTTAAGGGCCTCGTGGTCACGGGGGCGGTTGGATTTGCGCTGGTAGCTCTACTTATTTACCTGTACCTGGTGCTTATCAAGTTCGCGCTCACATTGGACTTTGCTCTATTCATGCTAGTTACCGTTACAGCCGGTGTGCTGGTTATCTACCTCTCGGTTTACTTCATGCACGTGGGCGTGGATTCGGCGATAATCCTGTACGGGCTCAAGAAGAGGGGTTTAAGGGGGTTTGATACATGTGTCCAAGAGTACTAGCCTTTTGGACTGCGTGTGGAGGTGCAGGTGCTGGTTTTGCCGAGTATTTACGCGTAGGGTTTTATCGCACTTCGCTAAGTTCGAGGTTGCAGTTCCCGGGAAAGGTGGGGGTGCGATGGCCCAGGAGGCTGATCTAGTTAAAGAGTTAAAGGAGCTCAAGACTAGTATTGAGGAACTGAAAAGAACTATCGTGGAGATCAAGGCGTCGATAGCGGACTTGACGGGGCCTTTCAGCGGGTATAAGCCGGTCGAAGAGGCGAAGCCGGTTGTTGAAGTACCTCTGCAAGCACCCCCACAGGCGAGCGCGCAGAGTACCGGCGTAGAGGGGCCCGCGGAGCGCACTACTGAGAAGCCCGCTGTACTTGACAGGCGGGCGGAAAGCGCGGAGAAGCCCGGGTTTTCACGGGTACTTACAGGCATCAGTGAGGTCTTGCGCGAAGAGAGGGTACACATCGCCGAAACGAGCTTTAGGAAGATGCTGAACGTTATGAAGATACTCTACGAGCTTAGAAGGCTCTACCCGAAGACCAGCATAGAGTCCATTATTAAGATGTTGGAGGAAATCAGGGCGTTCACCCCAGAGGAGATCAGCCTGGTAAAGGCTTCCGCGAACCTCATCGAAGAGTCCCTCAAAGAAGGCGTCTCTCATGAAGAAAACGTGTTAATGATGTTCATGCTATTAAGGCAACTAGGCGTGAGGTCCGAAGACGTTGAAGAAGAAGCCCTCAGAACAGTCATAGACGTGCTCGCCTCCAAGAGGAGAAAGCAGGTTACGGGTGAAGGCGCAGTAACGGGTGTTAAAGAGGGTAAAAGTGAATGGGAGAGTCCACAACGATAACGCACGCGCTACTAACGATCGTGGCGGTGATCCTCGCATCCCTGTTCGCCGTTACCATCATGGGGCAACTAAACTACCTAGCCAACTCCATAAGCATAGCGGTAAAAAACAGGTCAGATGCTTTTAGGCTCGGAGTGTCCATCATATACGCGTACTACAACGGGTCTCACGTAGTTCTCTTTCTCAAGAACACGGGAGACCTACCATACACTAGGCTAGATAGCATCGACATATTCGTTAAAGACTACGCGAACGCAGTCGATTACTACAGTACCGGTAACCCGAACGTTGTCCTCGTGGAGTACGGTACCGGCAAAAACGTACTAGAGCCCTCTGAAACCGTGGAGGTATGTATAGACGTGTCCGGTAAGAGCTATGTCAGGCCTATAGAGGTGAGATTGGTCCTCGTCAATGGCTACACCACCACGTACGTAATCACAGAGTGACCTCAAATGCCGTCCGAAGTAGTGCTACCCGGCGCGGTGGTGACATTGGTATTCTTAATTGCCGCTTCGCTGTTCATAGGCACGCTGACGTACTCAGCCACACTACTGCACGGCTCATTGAAGGACTACGTGGAATCGTTAGCCAGGTCTAGGCTTAACAGGATTACCATCGCAAACGCTACGATTGTCGGCGTAAGGAATGTCGGTAACGGCATATACGAAGTGGAATTTGAGGTGAGCGTATACAACGAAGGCCCGGACCCGATCTACGCCATGAATAAATGCGACTTGATAGCGCAGTACTACACCACGGCGGGTGAAATGAAGGTCACTAAGCTGGAATACGGGATAAGCTGGAACGTGGAAAAGGTCGTTCTCGCGGAAAACTACTTCATACCCTTCACTTCGAGGCCCGCCATAGGACCCGGCGAAGTGGGCGTTATTAGAGGGGCGTTCACGGCCAGTGACATGGATGTCGAAAAGCCAGTGAAGATAGTCTTCACTTCGCAGTATGGATTTACAGCCGCTAGGTGGGTCATCTATGGTCCTTGAAACCAGGACCATCACGACCGGTAATAGCGAGCTTGATGTGAAGCTCGCAGGAGGGCTACCGATACCCTCACTTATAGTGGTTGAAGGTGAGCACGGTACCGGCAAAACCGTCTTAATACAGCAGTTCGTCTACGGGGCACTTCTCTCCGGCCTAAACGTTATAGTGATAACGACCGAGGCTACCACGCTCGGCTACATTAGGCAGATGGTTAACGTGGGCTTCAACGTACTCGATTACTACGTCAAGGGGCACCTCACGGTTTACTCGTCTAGGATTCCACGCGTTAAATGGGTTGAAACCACGGGGAAGACCCTTCTCGAACTCGTGCAGAGCCACGTTGTTAGAAGCGTTAATAGGTTCGACATGTACGTTGTGGATTCCTTCACTACACTGATTAAGGGTGCCACGACCGAGAACGTTTCAAACTTCTTAACGATAGTGAAGAGGCTCGTAGACATGGGTAAGTCCTTCGTACTCAGCATACACCCTGAGGGCTTAGATAGGGAAACTTACTTGTTCCTAAAAGCAATAGCCGATGGGTACATGGAGCTGAAGAACGTGGAGATGGGGGGCAGGTACATGAAAACGATAAACATAGTCAAGCTGAAGGGCGCGCCGACTGTTTACAACACAACAATCACCTTTGAGGTAGACCCCGCGTTCGGAATAAAGCTCGTACCAATGGCCCTGGCTAAAGTGTAGCTGGGTGTCCCTATGCCGAGCTTACCCCGCTTCGAAATAAGAACCCTATTCCGGCGTAAGGCGAGGATTGAGGTCAAGGAGCCAGATTTCGGCGATAGGCCCGAGTACCTGGTCAAGTACATCAGCGAGTTTAAGGAGAAACACGGTGAGGAACCCCTCATAGCTGATAAGCCAGCGGGCGATATGAAGTTATGGAGTAAGTATAACATATTATACCCCGTTGGGGGAGGAGTGTTCGTACACGTCAACAACATCGAGCAAGGAGCCCGGGGGTATGCCAGGTACAATATAGTCGAGCCGCCGAGGCCTCCTCCGAGATTACTTAGGCTGATCGAGGAGATACTGGCATACAAGATCAGGCCGGAGCACGCGGTCGAGTCAGCCGAGGAGCAGAAGAGGGTCTTGTTGGAACTGCTCGAAGAGATCCTAGACGTAACTGATAAGCCCGTGGAGTATAACGGGGTCCGCCCGCGGAACTCCAAGGTCAAGGTGTACTCCGGGGACGTCGACTACGTGAAATACCACTTGATCAGGGACAAGATCGGGTTGGGCGCGCTAGAGCCCTTTCTGAGGGACCCCTACCTGGAAGACGTGTCATCGAGGGGCGTGGGCAACATATACGTAGTGCACAAGATTTTCGGCTCCCTGGAAAGCAACGTCGGCTTCCACAGCGAGGAGGAGCTAGATCAGTTCATAATAAAGCTCGGGGAGAAGATCGGCAAGCCGGTATCAAGAGCTAGGCCAATAGTAGATGCAACCCTCCCCGATGGTAGTAGGATAAACATAGTGTACGGAAAAGATGTAAGCCTTCATGGAAGCAACTTCACCATTAGGAGAGTGGCCAAGGTCCCTATCAGCGTAACTCAGTTGATCAAGTGGAGGACTTTCAGCGAGCTCGCCGCCGCTTACATGTGGATCATGATTAGCGAGGGCATGAGCGCCTTTATATGTGGTGAAACGGCTAGTGGTAAAACAACAACGCTGAACGCGCTGGCGGTATTCATCAAGCCGAACTACAAGATCGTCTCGATCGAAGACACCGCCGAAGTCGCATTACCGCACCCCAACTGGGTAAGAGAGTTGACTAGGGATACGGGGAAGGCGGAAAGCAGCGTCACGATGTTCGACCTGCTCAAAGCAGCGCTAAGGCAGCGGCCGAATTACATCATTGTCGGCGAAATCAGAGGTGCAGAGGGTAACATAGCGTTCCAGGCAATGCAAACAGGCCACCCCGTTCTCTCGACCTTTCACGCCGCTAACATTGAGAGGCTTCTACAGAGGCTTACGAATCCGCCTATAAGTGTACCTAAAACAAACCTAGATAACCTCAACATCGCCTGGTTTCAGTCATCGGTTTACGATAAGAAGGGATTGCTGGTTCGTAGGATGATATCCATTTACGAAGTACTGGGCTACGACCCTAAGACGGATTCCATCGCGGCGTTACCGGTGTTCGTATGGGACCCGGTAACAGATACGCACAGGTTCTCGGGTAGAGGTGCAAGCTACCTTCTAGAAGAGAAGGTGGCCGTAATGCGGGGCATTCCCCGCCGAGAAATAAACGTAGTTTACGAGGAACTGGAGCTGAGGGCTAGGTACCTGAAACTCCTCGCCGAGAAGAACGTACTGGACTACTACGATGTGTACCGCGCAGTGATCAAGACATACGAGCTCGGCCTAGAACAAGCCTATAAAAGGCTAATTAGGGGCGACCTCCTATGAGCTCGAGGAAAATACGCGATTTCATCGGTGAGCAGCTCAATAGGTTGTTAGACCTCTTCCTTAAGAGGGCATACCTGTTCGGGGCTGTAATACTGCTCAACGTAGTAGTGGTCTCGACGATCACGGTAACGGTTCCCTACCCCCTTAGCGCCGTTCTCGGCGCTATCGTAATCATTGGCTCAGTTATGCTTCTGGTCTACTACGTCGGTATTAGGAGGCTAGGAGGCATCATACCCGTATCAGACGACCTGGCATTCGTGTTAGTACACATGAGGTGCCTCGTCACCGGTAATCCCCCGCTAGTAACGCTTTTTCAAAAAGTTGGCGAAGCCGACTTCTACAGGAAGAAGTATAGGGACCTATACTCGAAGATCACTACGCTGACCAAGAACTGGGGGTACAGCCTACCGGAGTCCCTTAGACTGGTATCTAAGGAAACCCCAAGCAAGGTCGAAGAACAGCTCTTTCAGAGATTCTCAGCAATCGTCGCTACCGGTGGCGACGTAAAGGAGTACCTGAGGTTGGAGTACAATACGTTGTTTAGCGAGTACAAGTCCGGCTATAGTAGGATGATCGAGACACTAAGAGTCGTTCTCGGAATATACACCACCCTCATCGGTGCATTGACGTTTCTCGTGGCCACGCTCATGCTTTTAGGCATGATCTTCGGTGGAGCGGTCGAGCTCGTACTAACGGCAATAGTAGGCATGGCCCTCGCGCTACTTGCAATGTCGTCGGTACTCTACTTTATCATTAGGAGACCGCTATTCGAGTGCAGGAGAAGCCGTGCCGGCATAGTGAGGTCTATTAGTGTCCTAGGAGCGTGCGGAATGGCCTTCCTCGCCCTTATTTTCACGTACTTGGTTATTACCTTGAAGATAACGGAGATGGAGGCTACATCCCTGTACGTGATATTCGCAGGGCTAGCTTTACTGCCAGCCGGTTTGCTGGTTAAGTTTTACGAAGGCAGGATTATCGAGTATGACATGTTCTACCCAGCGTTTCTAAGAAGCTACGGCGAGCACCTAGCTGTAGTGCCGAATATGCTCGAATCGCTGAAGCCTCTACTAATGGCTGAGCTCGGGAAGCTCAAAAAGCTCCTCGTCAAGGTGTATGCCGGTTTGTTGAACAAGATAGACCCGAGAATAATCTGGACGCGCTTCGCCGAGGAGTCCGGTAGCGACCTCGTCGCGCGAACCACAAAGATCTTCATTGACACGATTGAGCTCGGCGGAGACACTGGCGAAGCTGGGTCCTTGCTATCCGATCACGTTAACGAGTTCTTCAGGCTCAGACTAGCCTACTTACAGGTGTTTAGGACCTTTGAAATCACACTCTACGCCATGCACGCTGTTGCGATAGTACTGTTAATCTTCGTCGGCGGGTTCATAAACGCGTTTGCGAGCGTCGTCTTAAAGTACGCGATGAGCGTCCCAGCGGAGTTTGCCGGCTTGTTCTCGTTCTTCACCGTAAAGCCCGTGGACATCTCGTTAATGGTTAACATTTCAACGCTAGTTCTCGCGATGTCCAATACCATTGCATTACTATCAGTTAACCCGGGTTCAAGGCACGCCGTATACTACTTCCTGGCCGTAATGCTGATAATGACGGGTGTAGGCGTGTACCTGGGTAGCATCGCGATGGAGTCCCTTCTGGGTACGTTTTTCACGCCGTTTATTTAGTAGTACTGACCGTTACTGGGCGCCCCGCTGACACCGTCAACGTGGGCCGAGCTAAGTGTACAGATCAATCTGCCGTGCACGCTTAAAAGTCATTGGTATGAATATTACACTGGGATTTTTCAGGTGAGGTTGTATACCATTACTGGAACTGAGAGATCTTAGCGTGTGCGTTGAGGGTAAGAAGGTCGTTGAAGGCATCTCGCTGGTAGTTGAACCCGGGGAAGTCCACATTATAATGGGGCCTAACGGTAGTGGTAAGTCAACGTTACTTTCAGCGGTAATGGGGTTAAGGCATGTCAGTGTTTGCGGGGGGAAGATACTTTTCAATGGTAGAGATATCACCGACATGCCTAGCTGCGAGAGGGCAAAACTAGGTATTGCACTAGCGCACCAGAACCCACCTGAAGTTAAGGGAGTGAAGCTAAGAGACGTGGCTTCGGCCATGGTTAAGAAGCACGGTTGTTCCGACTGCATGTTACTAGCTAAAACACTACTAGTAGAGGAATTCATGTCAAGGGACCTCTTCGTGGGGTTTAGCGGTGGCGAGAAGAAGAGAACGGAGCTTTTCTTAGTAATGCTTCAAAATCCCAAGCTCGCGATGCTCGACGAGCCGGATAGCGGTGTAGACGTGGAGAGCATCGAGCTTATAGCCAGGTCTATTGAGATGTTACGCGCGCGCGGAACAGCCGTAATGCTGGTGACTCATCTCGGCGTAATAGCGGAAAGGCTTAGTAGAATAGACAAGGTGCACGTGATCGTGCACGGGAGAATAGCTTACAGTGGCTTTCCCGACGAGGTGCTCCCGGTGGTAATGAAATTTGGTTATAGAAAGGGCTTAGAGATGCTTATAGGTAAAGGTGTGTAGAGGATGGACGTCGAGGAGATCAAAAAAGCACTAGATAAGCCGGCAAAATACGGGCCGGATATAGACTTGCAAAGGTACAAACTCGAAGACGTACTAATCGAGGAGGTTAAAGAAATAGCGGATCCCGGGGTAGTGTCGGCCGCACCGAGAGTTGGTTTGGCTTCAGATAAGTTAACGTACGTGCAGGCCAATGAAAAAGTACTGTATACTGCCATGACTAGGGCCCTCTCAAAGTACGGCGTTCTAGTCTTATCGACTAGAGAAGCCGTCGAGAGGTTCCCAAGAGCTAGTGACCTAGTATGGAGGCTCGTAGACCCGACTACCGACAAATACGTAGCAGCTGCGTATTTATACGGTGGGGAGGTGGGTTACTTCATTTATGTTCCCCCGTACACGAAGGTACCGGTACCCATATACACGTGCCTCGCCATAACGAGCAATAATACTGTGCAGTTTGCCCATAACGTAGTGTACGTAGACGAGGGCTCGGAAGCCAACGTAGTGACTGGTTGCGCTATACCGCACGGAGTTTATAGTGGTGTCCACGTGGGCGTATCGGAGTTCTATGTTGCCAGAAACGCCAAGCTCACGTTCACAATGGTACACGCATGGGCGGAGGGCCTTCACGTAAGGCCTAGGACGAGGGTTAGCGTTGATGAGGGTGGAGAGTACGTTAGCTACTACGTCACTTACAGCCCGGTAGCATCTATACAGACATACCCGGTAGTCAACTTGGGGAAAAACGCGAGAGCCTACCTAGCTTCAATAATCGCTTCGAGCAAAAGCGGTGTATACGATATTGGCTCTGGTAGCGTGCTAGAAGCGCCAGGAGCTTCCGTAGAAAACGCGTCTAGAGTAATTGCTAGAGACGAGTCAAGTGTGTACGCGAGAGCGGAGATAGAGGCCTTAGAATCCGATACCCGCGGCCACGTCGAGTGCTTGGGACTACTTCTATCACCAAAAGCCACAATTTCGTCAATACCCATTATAACGTCTAGGAAGCAGGGTGCAGTGCTCAGTCACGAAGCGGCTATAGGCCTCATAGCCCAGAAAGAAATAGACTACTTAATGAGTAGAGGGTTCACGGAAGAGGAGGCGAAGGCTGTTCTGGTGAGGGGCTTCATGAACATAGAGGCGCCAATACCCCCCGTAATCAAGAAACAAGTAGATACGATACTTGATGTGGTTACAAAGTACGCTGTAGGCTAACCCCTTAACTACGTTCCCCTACGTATATTTGAACAGCTCTCAGCAACCTTCCCGACCCAGCGACCACTGTTCTGGTCCCAGGGAGAGGTGCAGTCCCAGATCCCCTCTAAGGAGGCCTCCATCCTTTAGAGCAGGAGCAAATGCCCGAGACTAGCAATGCACTGATTTAAAAATGCCTCCAAACAATAACCAAATATTGGGGTGCGGCGGTCGTCTAGCCTGGACTAGGACGCCGGCCTGCCACGCCGGAGATCCCGGGTTCAAATCCCGGCCGCCGCACCTTCCTCTACACGGCCAATTCCCAATCCTTCCACCGCTTCCGTGTTCGCGGGACAGAGTGAGGCTTGTCTAGGCACTTAAGAACGCGATATCTGTGCTCTAGTGGTGTTTGGAGGAGTTGGATCTTGTGATTTCTGTGGTTAAAAATTATTTTCATTAACGGGGGGTATATGTCTTATTTGTCAGCGTTACTTTACGAGGCCTCCTCCTATACCCTTTTCTTAATTTCTTCCAGCTTCTTGCGCGGTAATGCCGGTGTGGGCTTTTCGGGTATGAGTCCCTGCGGCCTGAAGAGCATTATAGCTATTAGTGCCAGTCCGATTAATATGTATTCAAGCCATTCCGGTGACATGGGTATTACTGCTGATAGTGCGCCCTTGTAGAGTATAATGGCTGTTCTCACCACAGTGTATATGAACACGCCTACCAGTACACCGAGGTTGTTTCCAACGCCTCCAAGCATTAAGAAAGCCCACGGCCAGAACGTCCACGTTAACCTAGTATAAGTAACCGCCTTCATGCTGCCGGTATAGAGGGCCCATAAAGCCCCCGCAATAGCGGATACCGCGCCGCCGACTATCAACACTTGTGCACGCGTCTTGATGACGTTTTTGCCGTAAACTTCAGCGGCTATTTCGGCATCTCTCACTGCTTTAAGCATTCTTCCGTATGGTGAATGCGCTAGGAGCTCTGCGTAAACGTATATTATTATGGCTACGGCGAGGGCCACTAGTACCATGGTAGACGCTCTAGCGGGCCCTAGAAACCTCAAGGGGTCTGCAACCCATATTCCAATAGTACCTCCTACTAGGGGCTGATAATTCCACGATATGTTGACTATGATGTCCCCGAACGCTAGTAGCGTTATGCCCAGGAACGGGCCTTTAAGCCTGAGGGCAGGGTATGCGCAGAGGTAGCCGATTAAGCCGCCTAGGAGGGCGGCTATTATTAGCGTGAACACCAGTACTAGTACGGAAACGTGTGGGTTCTGTGCAAGCCATTCGTTAATAGCGGTCACTATCTTCGGGTTTTCCATGCTTTCCGCGTACTCCGCGCCTGCTGGTAGCCCGAGCATTAACGCTAAGATCCTGCCTGGAATGGCGGCGGCTACTATAGCGCCGACTACTACGGCTAGTAACCTACCGAACTGAGGCAGGTTAAGGAACCCCACTTCTATGTTTAAGCTGATCGTAACTATTAGCCCTATCGCGAAGTTCAGTATTATTTGCTGTGCCAATGGATCCAGCTGGAGCACGTTACTTCACCACTTTCGCCCGCATCTTTCTAGCCAAGGTAATTAGTCCACCGGGCTCAGTCAAGTTCATTGCAGCCATTATCGCGAGCGGTATTGCTGCCCTATACGCGTATATCCAGCCACCTATAACCGGGGCTAGAATAGATGGTATTATGAGTTCGCTGAGACCTACTAGGAAACCGCCTAGCGCTGCTCCAAACACATCACGAGCTCCACCTCCTACAATAGCCCCCGCGAAGAACGTCACGACTGTCTCTAAGCCTATGCTAGGCCTACCGGTGAATATCATTACTAGTAGCGCTCCACTCAGTCCGGCGAGGCCTCCACCAATGACCCATGACGCTACGTACACGAGCTCCGGGTTTACGCCTTGAAGTTGAGCTAGCTCCGGGTTCTCGATCGTGGCCCTCATGGCGATACCGATCTTGGTCTTGGTGAAGATCGCGTAGATCGCTACTAAGACTATGGCCAGTAGGATTGGGGCCATTATCCAGGACATCCTCACAGGGACCCCCCCGGCATAGAACACGGGGTCCTTGATCTCCAGTACAAAGTTCTTTGCGACGGGGATCTTGTAGTTGTAGATCATAAAGTCCGCAAAGTGGTTTATGAAAGCGAAGAGTATCAGGTCTACGCCGAGGGTGGTCATCATGAGGCTTATATCGCTCGCTTTAGCTTTTAAAAGCCACCTGTTTACAGCAAAGTATGTTACTAGACCCAGCGCTGCGGAAAGCGCAAATGCCAGCGGGAAGTACATGTATGGTAAACCACCGTAAAAGCATACCATGGTGAATACTATGTAACCGCCCCAAGAAACCATGGATGAGTGGGCGAAGTTAAAGGTCTTAGTAGCGCCGTATATCGCTGCTATCCCAATAGCCCCGATGGCTATTACCACAGAGTACACCACCGACTTCATTACCACTACTACATCGATCATGTACTCGTAACACCCTTCTCCAAGTTCTTTATGATTTTTAAAGTTAAAAATCGTACAATGTCGTTGCCGGAAAGCTTTAAATATTATTGACTGCTCTTAATAAAATGGGGAAATGTATGCCTCAAAGGGCATACCTACTAGCCGTAGTTCTACTAATTGTCGGGATAGTAGCGGGTTACGGAATAGGATCTGTAACGGCACCTAGGGTAACAGAAACCGTGACTGTTCCTGGACCTGGAGCAGCCACTGTAACTACTACAGTTGTACAGACCGTTACACTGCCCGCTCCCGGAGTTGGACTTAGCGGTGAGGTTCGCATAGGAGCGCTATTACCGCTCTCAGGTGTACTGTCTTCTTTCGGGGCGGAGTATAAGGCTATACTCGAGTACGTTGAGGGCGAGATAAACAGCTACCTTGCAGGACTAGGTAGGCCTTGGAGAATAAAGTTCGTCGTGGAGGACACGGGAACGGACCCCAAGACCCACCTAGATAAGCTCATGGCACTTGCAGGAGCGGGAATAAAGATCTTTATTGGAGGCGCCTCGAGCGCGGAGCTTTCCGAGGCATTAAGCTTCTGTAATGCGAACAACATCCTAATAATTTCACCGTCCTCGACCTCCCCCGCACTAGCACTAGTAGACATGGGGCTTAGGTACACTCCCAACGACCTCTATCAAGGCAAGGCAATAGCTAAGATCATGTGGGAGAGAGGTACGAGGTGGATTATACCAATGTGGAGAGGCGATACGTGGGGCGACGGCTTAGCTAAAGCATCAGTCGACGAGTTCACAGCAATTTGCAAAGCTAGTGGAGAGACATGCGGCGTTATAGAGGGTATAAGATATGACCCTGCAGCCAAGGAATTCTCCGCTGAGATATCTCTACTAGCATCTAAAGTAACAGACGCTACGGGCAGGTATGGCAAGGACAAGGTGGGTGTGCTACTGATCTCATTCGAGGAGGCTGCTGCTATATTTGCAGCCGCCAAGGCATACCCCATTCTGAGCGAAGTAATGTGGCAGGGCTCTGATGGAACTGCAAACGTCGCTGTGCTGCTAGATCCCGGCGTAGCCGACATAGTCATTAAGACTAGGTTCTACAATACCATGGCTTCTCCGGGTATATCGCCCCGGGCTGAAATAGTTAGGAATGTTATTAGAGCGAAGCTTGGAAGGGATCCCATGGGTTACACGTACTTCGTATATGACATTGCCTGGACCGTTGCGTTAACGCTAGACGCGGTGGGTACATACGATGCCATAGCAGTAAAGAACGCCTTACCATACATACACCAGAACTATCTAGGGGCATCAGGACTCGTAAAGCTGGATGAAAACGGTGACCGGGTCCTAGCATCATACGACATATGGTTCGTCGTAGAGGAGGCGGGTAAGTATGCCTGGAAAGTTATAGGAATATACGACGGCGCGACCGGTAGGGTCATATGGTACACTAGTCCTTAACGGCAGGCACCTCTCTACGCGTCTTTTAGCTAGTACATCCATTTCATTTTTTACCTGGATTCTGTAAATTAGTACAAGGTGGTTTGGTGATTCCGGCGCCCGAAGAAGGGGGCATGCCTGAATACGCCGCTGTAGGTAAGGATACTATATTGAGAACTATTAACCTAACTAAACGCTTCGAGGGGCTAGTAGCTGTAGACCGTGTTAACGTGAACATACCGAGAAGGAAGATAACGCTCCTAATCGGTCCTAACGGTGCTGGAAAAACGACATTAGTCAACGTCTGTGTCGGCGTTTTAAAGCCCGATGAGGGGAAAGTGCTTTACTACCCTAATGAGAACGAAGAGCTAGATATAACTGGCAAACCACCCCACGAAGTTTACAAGATTGGTTTTGTGAGGTCTTTTCAGATCCCCCAGCCTTTTCTAGCTCTCACCGTGTTGGAAAACGTGCTCGTAGCTTACAAAAACCCCGGTGAAAACCCGATCAAGGCAGCACTTAGATTCAGCTGGAGGAAAGTGGAAGAGGAATTAGTTGAAAAAGCATTTAAAATACTAAAACTCACCGGGTTAGAGGACTACTGGGACGTAGAGGCTTTCAGGCTCGGAGCAGGGCAACTAAAAATGCTAGAAGTCGCAAGAGCGCTCGCGACAAACGCGAAGCTGATAGCCCTCGACGAGCCTATAGGGGGAACCGACCCCGCGTACGCGAAAGGCATTTTCGTAAAGCTCAGGGAAATCCTCCACTCGACAAACGTGACTTTCTTGGTGATCGAGCACCGAATAGACATAGCGCTCCCATTCTCAGACTTCGTATACGTAATGGATAGGGGTAAAATCGTGGCTGAAGGAAGCCCCGATTCCATACTAAAGAACCCTAAAGTGACCGAGATCTATATAGGGTGATAAGTTATGAGCCTAGAGGTGAAGGACCTTTCTTCGGGTTATGGAAAGCTAAAAGTGCTCTTCAACATCAACTTCTCGGCGACGCCTGAAAGCATCGTGGCAGTAGTGGGCCCTAACGGTGCTGGAAAAACAACGCTTCTAAACAGCATTTACGGATTCACCGACATCTATAGCGGGCAAGTACTATTCGAAGGAGTAGACATAACTAATCTTAGCCCGTACAAGAGGGCTAGACTGGGGTTAGCGTACGTTCCCCAGACAGGTAACATATTCTCCGACTTAACGGTGTACGAGAACCTCGTGTTAGCCGGGTACCAGTTACCTAGAGAAGACGTCAAGGACCGGGTAGATGAAGTACTAAACATATTTCCAAAGCTCAAGGAGCTAATACATAGAAGAGCCGGTACGCTTAGCGGCGGCGAGAGAAGAATGCTCGCGATAGCCATAGGCCTGATGAAGAAACCTAAAGTACTACTTTTAGACGAGATAACTACCGACCTGGCTCCAATCATAGTGAAAAGCGTTCTGAACAAAATAGTAGAGCTCAGAAATAACCTGAAGATAACGGTTGTACTCGTCGAGCAGTACGCTAAGAGAGCGCTTGAGATAAGCGATAGGGCGTATCTCCTAGTCAGTGGAAGAATAAGGTTCGAAGGCAAACCCGATGACCTCCTCAAAAACGAAGAGCTGGTGAAGATCTACCTCGGGTTATAGATCTAGTTATGTAAATACCGCGCGTAACGCCTTCCCTTGTAACGGCTATGCTGTTCCCCGCATGCTGTGCGTTACGCGATTGGCAAGGAGCACGAGGAGCCTTTCCACGGCTTCAAGCACTAGTGGTAGGATTACGGCAAATATGAGCGTAGTAATAACCCTAGCAAGAGCTGGGTCTACGGTGACTACGGTTGCGATTAAAGTAGATGAAGTGAGTACGGCAAAGGCGGCGGCGAAAAGTACCGGCGTCTCAAAAGACGTTGCTCCCTTATTACCACTACGCACGGGGAACCACCCTTTATTAGAAGTGACGGGTTTAAAAGTAGTTGTTTGGTGAACTAGGATCTCACCGTTCGCTCAAATACTACACAGCTAAGGGTTTTCTTCGCGCGTCCCCTTCCACGAGTAGCTACGTCCGTTCGACCACGCCGTAGAAGCCGTCTGAGCGGCCCTCACCAAGATTTTAACGGCTTAGAGCCATTATTCTAACTGGGTTTCTGACAGTGCTCATGAACAGGGTTCATAGCGAAGACGTTTTAGTGAGTAAAGGTTACAGCTATTTAAAGCACATTGAAGCCGGTTCGGAGCCCGAGTACGTTGACGTGGCTTTCAGGGACATAGTACCGGAGCTCTCGCTACTCGAAATCGGTAGTCAGAGGCTTTATAAACATCAATACTCAGCGTATCTCAAACTCAAAGAAGGCGGTAACGTGGTCTTAAGAGCTGGAACTGGTAGCGGTAAGACGGAATCATGGGTGTTATACCTCCTGGAGCAGGTCAGGAACGGGCGCGATTTCCACGCCATCGCGATTTACCCGACGCTGGCGCTAGCTAATGATCAGATCAAGAGGCTTGAAAAGTACGTTAATGCTGTGCGTGGAAAACTGATCCAGCTGGATAGCGTTAGAAAAGAGGAGTTATTGAGCAAGCTAGGTAATGGTAAGCTGAGAAGCCTCGTAAACCTCTCCAACCTGGTTATAACCAACCCGGCTTTTCTACTCCACGACTTAAAGAAGTACTTTGTACGGAAAGAAGGTGCCGTGCTTTCGCGTCTTTACACGAAACTAAACCTGTTAGTAATAGATGAACTCGACTTCTACGGTCCGCGTAGCCTCGCATTACTGCTAGCGATGACGTCCCTTCTTTCAAAGATCGCAGAAAGCGGGCTCCAGGTAGCCGTGCTTTCAGCAGGCATTGCTAATCCCGAAGACCTCTGTACCTTTCTCGAAGACGTTACTAAACGCGAATGCGCCAGCATCGAAGGCGCGCCCTTTAGGGTTGAGAACCACGTGTACATTGTACTAGGCAAAAACATCGAAACCGTGTGGAACGTCGTCAGGGGGATCTGGAGGGAAGCGGTGGTGAAACACCCTGAATTGAAAGAGCTATCTGGTAAGGTACACGACTTTAACGAATTCAAGCGCAACGTATACCAAGTAGTATCGATCCTCGAAAGCCTTGGATACAAGCTTCCAAGCCTTCACGTAGACCCGGCTGAGCTGATCGCGGAGTACTCGAGGGATAAGTACGTGACGCTCGTCTTTACGAGAGGCATTAACACCGCTGAGGAGCTGGTGAAGTCCATTAGGTCGAGGTACGGAGAAGGATGCCCTCTTGCCTCTCACCACCACTTAGTTCCGAAGAAGACAAGGGAGATTGTGGAAGAGAAGGCAAGGAGGGGGGAGGTGAAGGTCATCGTCTCGCCTCGTACGCTATCTCAAGGAATAGATATTGGGCTGGTAGCTAGAATAGTGCACTTAGGGTTACCAGATAGTGTAAGAGAATTCCATCAAAGAGAGGGTAGAAAGGGTAGGAGGAAGGAACTAGGGTTTTCGGAAACTGTAATCGTGCCCTACTCAAGATGGGATAAGGAGCTACTCGCCAGTGGAATCGATGCACTTAAACAGTGGCTTGACTTAGGCCTCGAGAGGACCCTCATAAACCCTAATAACCTCTACACACACCTCTTCACCGGGATTATAAAACTGCTTTCGCCTTGGTTTAGACAGGACCTAGACGTGCTAGAAAGAGAGGCCCTCAAGAGAACGGGAGTACTCGACGAGAACAACTACGTGAACGGTAAAAGGTTAAAAGAAGTGTTCGATAAACTAAACTTCTACGAGTACGCCCCACCCTATGGTATCAAGAGATACCTGGAAAAAGATGGCCGGCTGGTGCCGCTCGAACCCATAGGGCACTGCGACCTCGTAGAGAAGTTTCAGCCAGGTTGTATGGATCCTGGCGAAGATGCACTAGTAGTCTCGTTAGAGCACGGTAAAACTTCAAGGACTGTGAAATGCGTTTTGGAGAGGAGTGTACGCGAAGTTGACTTTAGGGCCTACAATGGCCTATCTGCCGCGCTCGAAGAGTATAGGTACATTAAATTAAAGTGGGGTGAAACCCCTCACATCGTAAAGGACCTCCTAGCTGGAAGGGTAAGTAGTGAGGTCATGTGCATAGTCTACACTCCGAGAAACGGCTTTGGCAAGTACATAAAGGTACCTGAAAGGTGTATTTGGACCGTTAAGTCCGAGAAACCTAGGTACGTGGTAGTGGGGAATAGACCGGTAGTATACTACGACAAAAGAACGGTCTACGTCCCCCTACCCACTGGTGGCGAATACCGGGATTTCACGTATGGGTATGCGTATTCCGTGGACCCGCGCGAAGACGCGGAGTTGATCAGAGTGGGGCTCGCATATCTGGTAATCGTTTTAAGGAGGTATTTTGGCATACCTTTAGGGACAGTGCTTTACGACGTGACGAAGATCGGCGAGTACAAGTACTTCTCGCTATACGAGCCAGAAGCGGCCGGGCTGGTGGAAACGATTGACTGGCCTAGCGTGAGGAAGCTCGTTGAATCGCACAAACCGGACGATCTCGACCGGATCATGATGTCGGAGATAGATGACATGGCGTACTCAACTCTCATAACCATGGAGTTCAACTGGGACCTCGTCAAGGAACACGCGGTAAAAGTCGTAGACTACGTACTGGCGCGAGATCGGGTGAAAGCCATGTTTAGGGGTAAAGAGATGTACATTCCCCGTCCAAGCCCCGCATTAAAGTTACTATCTTACTCGATTATCAGTGAGGTGCTAGATGGAGAAGCCATTGCGCCTTCACTACTAACAGGGCATGGAGTATACAACGGTGAAACCTTTCTAGGAGATGTAGACGTGTACCCTTCCTTACCGCTCATTAAACCCCCACAACCTCTTCTAAGGGTGGAAGAAGCTATTCTAGACAAGGTTTTCTACGAGGACTATAAGCTAATTGTAGAGGATAGGAGGACTACTCTAGTTCAATTAAGACAAGCTAACTTAAAGAGGCTTGTTTCACTTGTTGAGAACGATAAAGGGCAAGTAATAGACTTATCCATGCTCGCGGGTAAGTGTGGTATGGAGTTTGTAAGCGTCGAGGAGCTCTCAGAGGCCTTCGGCTCGTTACCGAGCATTAACTATGCTAGCATTAGAGACACCCTTAGAAAGGTTAGGGAGTACAGGAAGACGTTGCAAAGGGAACGTGAAGAGGTTTTAAAGTATCTCGAGGAGAGGAGTAAAAGCCTATATATAGCTTACCTAGTTTTGAATGAACTGTTAAAAGACAGTAAATAGTCTGTTCACGGTGTGAAGGGGTTAAAGTTGGTAGGTATCTGCCAAGATATTTTCGTGCTTCAGAAGGCAATTGCCGTGGGCGTGCTAGTGCTACTAATTATTGTCTCTTTTTTCAGCATAAAGAGCGTTGTAAAAATCGTCGTCTCGTTCATTGCGCTATTCGTAGCTATAGCGCACTATGCTGTGCTTTCAAGCCTCACCAAGTACGTTAAGGTGATGATATACCCGTTCATAGTTACCGAAAGTACCTCCAGCGGCTCCGTGTTCTACGTTGACATCGGCCAGCTTATACTAGTTTTACTGTTACTGGCGTGGCGTGCAGAACTCCACGACTTGCTGAGGAAAACCCGCTGGTGGAGACGGCATGAACGCGTTGAAAGAAATAATTAAGTTCGATGACCTTTACGAGTGCACAGTCATCAGTAGGGTTAACAGGTTTACCGTCATCGTGGAGGTGCGGGGCTCCGAGGTAGCTGCGTACATAAACAATACGGGTAGGTTGCACGAATACGTGGTTAAAGGTAAGGTGGGCTACTGCATTGAAACACCACGAGGAGGACTTAAGTACAGGATCATTGGAGTAAAGGACGGCAACCACGAAGGGTATGCCGCGCTTCTTGATACAGCATACCAGGAAAAAGCTTTCGCAGTTCTACAAGAACGTGGTATGATTCCGTGGCTGTTAAGCTGCGTGCTGTACAGGAGAAACTACAGGTTAGACCGCGAAATAATAGACTTCGCTTACAGTTGCCACGAAGACCTGGTGCTCGTAGAGCTGAAAAGTGCAGTAATGAAGCTGGAAGAAGGCGTTGCAGGGTACCCTGATGCCCCGACCGTTAGGGGTAGAAGGCAGATTCAAGCGCTTGCAGAATATGCCAAGACAGGTAAGAGGGCCTTTATTACGTTCATAGCAGGCGTACCCGGGGCACGAAAAGTAAAACTTCACTGCTACGCCGATCGGAAGATCTGTGTGGCCGCCGAGCATGCCGCACGAAGCGGCGTATTGTTTAAGGCCATAAACCTATACGTTGACCCAGCAATTAAAGGCGTGGTCTCAGCTGGCGTAGACATACCAGTAGAGCTGGGGTGCGACGTAACCACGTAGGCTTGAAGACTTAAAAGCGTTTACATCAAGAGAATTATTAGGCGCCGCCGTAGTATAGCCCGGTCAAGTATGCGGGCCTCTCGAGCCCGTGACACCCGTCAGGCCCGTGGGTGCGGGAAACCCGGGTTCAAATCCCGGCGGCGGCACTAATCCTCTGATCTTCATGAAACGTTTCGCCGCGAAAACGTCTTCTCTACCGGTTCTAGTCCGGTTTCGGCGGTGTTACGTTTACTTGTCCTTGGTATTTGCCAGTGTATGGTTTGTAGACGGGGCTACTTGTTCTCAGGAAAACTACGTGTAGAAACCTCTGCTTTGAGTACACTCTTACCGGGTGTGGTCCACCAATCAACTCTATCGTGATATTTCCTTTGAAGCCGCTGTCGATAACGGTGGGAGGGATGAATACGCCAGCCCTCGCGAAGCTACTACGGAGGTTTACCAGTCCAACCAGGTCGTGAGGTAGTTCCACCCATTCTAGTGTTGTTGCCAACACGTGCTCGTAGGGCTTTATGATAAAACCTTCTTCTTCTGTGGCGTCTACGCACTCTAAGACCTCCGGTACGTTCATGACCTTGGTGTCTATTAAAGTGCTTCCCTCTCTAAACCTGCAGAACCTGTAGCCGAATCTCAGGTCTACACCGTTCTCCCTCACTGTGTCCTCGAAGATGGGATCTATTACTAGTAGCTTCTTCTCTAGGTAAACCCTTATGTCCCAATCACTAAGTATCATTTATGCTTCACCTCGAGTGCTGTTAGATTCTTGAATGTTATCTTTTAATAAATGAAATGACTTATATGCCTTTAAAACGCAGTTGCGCATCTGGTCTTTCGGCACCATTTCAAAGCACCTGGGTATGGAGAACGTGCATTCTCCCTCGAGAAACTTTTCTAGTTCACAGGGGTCGACGCGTGCGCGGTTTTCGGCTAGTACACAACGGGGACCTATATACTTGAATATGTTAGGATTCACCTTTACAAGTTGCTGCCATAAACTCCAAGCTATCATTCTAATCTCCCATTGCGCGCGAGCACACATTCTAAGTGGTAGAAACACCTCTACAAGTTCTCGCGCGTTCATGGACACCACGATCCTCGTTTTCACGGCCTGCGGTAACAGGTAGCGCGCATCTTCGTAGGGTGTTCCGCCCGCTAAAGCTTCGTAGTACATAGCCGTGGAGCTGATTAATGATTTTAGAAACTCTAAACTCCTGTTCTCGACGATTACGGGTGGTATTATAAATGCCTCACCAACAACGTCTATCAGCTCATCGAAGGTAGGTTGCGACTCCACGAGCTTGTTCAACAACTCAACGTAGTAGTCGTATGACTCCTTGTACTCTACTCCAAGTACTTCGCACGTTCTCCAGATCAACCCCTTGAGGTATTTATCGCTATACCTTTGACTCAGCTGGCTATAGCTGGCGTGCCTGTGCCTTACGAGTTGATGGCTACATACACGGCTACACACTACTTCGAACACGTAAATGCTGTGCTCTAATGGGCTTCCATGACCTCTCACTATTAGTTCCCGAATCCACTTCTCGACGAATTCCTCGCTCGTCGTATTCACGATTTCCGCGAATTCGCGAGGAGAGAGGGTGGCTTTGGCGGCTGATGCTATGATCTTTTCAGCTTCCGGTATCGTGTAAATTAGTCTTACGCGGGGCAGGCCCTTTGCGTTCACTGCTCAAACCCAGGAATAGATTTAACGACTACTCTTGAAAAACCATAATGCTTAAATAAATCAGAAATTTGCTGTAGCCTCTCTGCGTTTACAGTGCAGTTTTCTCTACACCAGCTGGGGTCACGGGGCTTTACTATTGGCTCGCTTAAAAGCGGGTTCACTACTACAACGGTTTTTTCTACTAGCACGTTACCTATTACCTGTTCTATATATTCCCTTAGTACGTTGTGAGTTAGCTTCCTGTGAACCGGGATCCTGAGTTCAAGGGGTATATTGAAATCCCGTATCACTTTTAAGGACTCTATGAAACTTTTCCACAGGTTCCGCGCAACCGAAGGTACGCCGTATAGAATCTCTGGTGGTACCTTGAGATCTGTTGCTACGTGATCCACTAGCCCTTGTCTAGCGAGATGCATCAGCTCCTTGGTGAGAGTTAAGTTTGAGTTCAGGCTGCAGGCTATACCCATGCTCTTTACTCGCTCAAAAAGTACAGCTAAGTTCTCGTATTGAAGTAAGGGCTCTCCGCCCGTTACGTGTAAGTAGTCTACTAGGTTTTTGCTGGCAACAACTTCTTCTATAACCCGCTCTACTTCTATAGGCTTGCAGAGAGATGAATCACCATTCGCTATTCTCCAGTTGTGGCAAAACGGGCACTTTAGGTTACATCCACACAGCCACAGGGTAAACGAGACGTGACCATGTACATCTATAAGCGATGTGCTTTTCCAACCTGCAATTAGAAGGGTGTTGCCCACTGCCTTCACGCAGCTCATAAAGGGTTGAATAAGGGGGTTGGGGAAGAGTGCATTAGACCATCTCGTACCTAAAACTTGTAGTGCCTCCGGGTCCAGAACTCTGCCCTTCTCTGAGGGTTCCAGTTTCTCAGTGGGCGGTAGTATCCTATGATCCTACTCCAAACGTCCACATTGCTACTACCGCAAGAGGGGCACGTCACGTACATTCCCGTGTACGTCTTATCGCAGTTATTGCAGTGGGTTATTGCGGGCGTGTAACTCCAGTATATGATGTCCGTTTGCATGAGCTTATTGGTGAGAGATGAAAGCGCCTCCGGATCCGCCTCCTCGCCGAGGAATATGTGCATCATGACTCCTCCAGTGAAGTACTTTTGTACGCGTTGCTCGACCTCGACGCGGTCCGGGAGCTCCATGGGGGCGTAATAAGGAGCTATACTACTGGCATACACAGGATTCTGCGGATCTGGTATGTACTCGGCCAGCTCGGGGTACTTCTTTAAATCCAGCATTGCAAGTTTCGGCGAAGCCGACTCGCCAGGGACCTCCTCGACGTTCCATGGAACGCCCTCCTCCAGCATCCACTTCCTTGCAGTCTTGGTAGCATACTCAACTATTTTCCTCATTAGCTCGGAGGCTCTAATCCAGTCTCTCCTAGCGCCGTCAAGCCAGAGCCTTGGTTCACCCATTAATATGGCTGCTGTTTCCGGTAAGCCTATTAAGCCGATCGTGTTGAAGTGGAAGGCCGGGAACTCGGGCATGTACTCTACTATCATGGCGTAGAAGTTCGGGTAGTTCTTCATTATGTATGTATACCTGTTCCTGAACCAGTTGCAGGCTTCCCTCACAAGCTTCAGCGTCTCGTCGTATAGCTCCCAGAACCTAGACTCCTCTTTTCCAGCCTCAAGGGCTAACCTAGGAAGGTTTACGTCAACAACGTTCACGCTACCAGTTATATCGGGCATAGCCCACAATCCACCGAACCTCTGCCTCTCCATCGTTTTCCAGTACTCCTCCCTAACGGCTTCAATGTCTTTCTTCAAGCTTAGTGTGAACTTGGTGTTTCCATAAGCACGGTACAGCTCGTGCCTGTCAATTGAGATCCTACAGCACATTGCGAATGCACTATCCGGGTCCACCATCCTAGTGTTCAACCAGTAGAAGCTCCCCCTCTTGGCAGCCGTCTTGAATACTGCTTCATGTATCTCGGGGTCTTCCCAAATCCACTTCGCCGTAACCATCAGAGTTGGAATCGGGAAGGTGAACGGCTGGCCAACGCTATCACCCTCGTAGTACAGCTCTACTAGTGCTTTGAGGAAAGTCTTTGCTTCCTCCTCATAGGTGCTGAGAGGTTCTGTTTCCATCCCTCCGTATACTGCTTTATCTCCTTCAAGCATTTTTCTGGGTGCATTCATTGTAATGGTGAAATTACTGAATGGGGTTTGAAGCCCTATTCTGGTTGGATAGTTCAGGTTGTAGAGTAGCCTCTGTATCTGCTGTTTTACCTGCTTGTAGGCTGGCTTATCAATTCTTATGAACGGGCCTGCGTACCACTCAACGCTTGACAGCGCCTGCGCGCCCGTGAAGTAGTGTTGCATGGTGATCAGGTAGTTTGCGACGTGGTCAACGAACGTGTCGAAGTGCCTCGCGGGGCGGGAGACTATGGTAATTGTTCTAAGCCCCTTCTTCAAGAGCCTCGCAATGCTGTGCCCCGTGCAATAGGGAGTGTAGACACTGTGAGGTAATTTGTGAATGTATATGACCCCTTCTAAGTGCGCCTTTAAAATGTGGTCCGGTATCAACTGTAACGCGTCATGCTCCATGTACCTGTCTAGAAGCCACGCAAAGAAGCCGCTAGGTCCCTGGTACCTATTAGCATTCTCGTTTACGTCTAAGCGGTTCCAACTCGCGTAAACGGACAAGGGATCTTTACGGCTATCACCCAAATTCCGTCACCTCGTTATATTTACTTGTAAATGCTCACCTTAAAGGATATCGGTTCACATAGAGCAACGTGATCATAGTTCGAGCAGTTTGAGGGACCTTTCGGCTGAAGATATTACGCGCGATACTACAATATGCGTCGCGAGGGGCTCTCCGTATATCGAGTAACAATGTGTTGCTCGCTGCCGCGTCATTTCTTCGAAGTCGCCTCGAGGAAATGCTCCAATACCTATTGCTAGTCTTTCCTTCATCGCGTGCTCGATCACCGCGCATACCGGTCTATACTCGCATTTCTCGTCTAGTAGTATTAAGCCGTTAACCGAGAGATCTTCTAACAAGTCTTCGAGCCTCATCGTCTTTAAGTACATCAAGGGCCTAGGGGTATTAGGCGGTACTTGGCCTAGTTTAAAAAGCTGCTCCATTAAGCCGACGAACCTATTGTAGTTTTTCGGCAACCTCGTTGAAGGGTCTACGAAAAGCGCGTGCCCTTCTATAGTGTAAACCGCTACCTTCAAGTACCCGCGTCTACAAAGCGGGCTTTCCAAGACCTCTAGTAGACTTACGTGGATTATATCAGGTCTCCCGCGCTTGTTTGCCTTGGGGAGCCTCTTCATCGCGTGGTAGTGTAAGCTCGCGTCTAGCAAGATCTCCGTGGGCTTTTTACCCCGTCTAGATGCTGTTTTTAACACTGCGGGGTGATTCGCTATGGAGGGGGGCACCCTCTCGATCGCCGCTTCGAGTAGCACGATTACGAGTTGCCGAGAATTACTCATTGGTACCAGCCCAGTTAAGCGGGTTCTCCACTAGTTCAGGGATGAAGATATTACCCCGCCTTTATTTTACATTTCTCGGAGCTCGGAATGGGTGTGAAAGCGGGTAAGGAGAAAGGAATGCTGAAGACTATAGCGAGGGAGAGGGTCTCACTACTCTTGGACATGGCATTTCGCAGGGTGAGAGAAGGGGATATAGACCTGGCAAGGAAATACGTGGAAATAGCACTACGGGTTGCGAGCAAGGCTAGACTGAGGCTTCCAAGAACGCTTAAAAGGAGCTATTGCAGAAACTGCTTCGTACCGCTGATACCGGGATTAACGCTTAGTGTTAGAATTAAGAGCAGTGGAAAGGAGTCTAGAGTAGTGTACAGGTGTCTTCTTTGCGGGTGGATAAGAAGGTTCGTGGTAAAAGGTTCGAGAAGAAGATTAAGGAGAGGATTACTGGAAAAGTAGACGTACAGCTGGGTAAGAACGGCATTACAGAGGGTTTCTTAAGGGAGCTTAAAAATAGGCTTGAGAAGCACGGTATCGTCAAAGTGCGAGTGCTCGGGTCCTTTAGGAAAACGTACACGGATGACGTTAACGCCGTAGCCGTTACCCTGGCCGAGAAGACCCGTTCACGCGTGTATGAGATTAGGGGCTTTGCAATCATACTTATAAAGGAAAAATAAACTTATGGAACTAGGTAGAATGCGTTGAGCGGTGCTTAAGCATGGTTACTGCGTTAGAAGTTCCCGCAGACGCGCTGATCGCGAAATTGGCCGCGTACATTAAGGAAAACATACCAGAGATTAGGCCACCATCCTGGACTAAATTCGCTAAAACTGGGTGCTTTAGAGAAAAGCCTCCTCAAAATCCCGACTGGTGGTACTACAGGGCAGCCAGTATTCTCAGAAAGCTATACAAGGCGGGAAGGCCCGTGGGCTTAAGTGAGCTCAGAAGAGAGTATGGCGGGAGAAAACGCCGTGGAGTAGCACCTGAAAGAGCCTATAAGGCCCCCGGAAACGCTATTAGGAGGATTCTCCAGCAACTAGAACAGGCTCAGCTAGTTAGGAAAACAAGAGAGGGTAGAGTGCTCTCACCCCAGGGGAAAGCACTACTCGACAGAATGGCGTTTGAAATCCTAGAAGAACTTACCAAAGAGCGGCCGGAGCTTGTTAAGTACCTCCCACCGCTTGTTAGGCTTAAGTTTTTAAGTCGGAGTGGTGTTACATGAGCAACGAATACTCGGGATACGACGAAGAGCTTGAAGCCATTAGAATGCGCAAGCTAGCCGAGTTGAAACGGCGCCTTGAAGAGGAGAAGGAGAGAAGAGCGCGCATAGAGGCCGTTCTAAGGCAGATCCTCACGCCGGAGGCCAGGGAAAGGCTTAACAATCTGAGGCTCGTAAAGCCCGAACTGGCGAGTAGTCTCGAAGAACAGTTAATCCTGCTTGCTCAGAGCGGAAAAGTCCCCATCCCTATAACAGATGAGCTTTTAAAGCGGATACTATCAGAACTATATGAGCAGAGTAGACGGGAGACGAGAATCACATTCAAAAGGAAATGAGGGGGCAAAAGTGGCTAGGGCCAAGCACGTAGCCCGTAAGTTGAGACTGGCTGCCGCTCATAACAGTAATAAACCCGTACCGGTTTGGGTTACGGTAAAGACGAGGCTTAGAGTTAGAAGGCCGTTTAGGCTAAGGCACTGGAGAAGAAACAAGCTTAAGAACATTTAGAGGTGTGTGTTGTGAGTGAAAGCCGTAGCTTAGATGTGACCCTACACATCATACCCCTTAGGAGAGTATACTTCGGGCGCAGGAAGAATAGGGCCGACAGGGCTATTAGACTCGTAAAAAAGTACCTTGCAAGGCACTATAAGGAAGCGGAGAAGATCGCTGTAGACCCCGCTCTTAACAACTACGTGTGGTCGCGTGGACGAGAAAAGCCTCCTAGAAAAGTAGTAGTTGAAGTAAGGTTTGATAAAGAGAGTAAAACTCTCCGTGTTTTACTAGTAAGGCCTAGTAAGTGGAGACGCAAGTGACGTCGTGGTGTTCCAATGGTGGAGATCACCAGGATGAGTTTTTTCGGTAACCCGAACATCGGAGTGTATGCGTATGCAAATGACAAGCTACTCGTACTACCTCCGGGACTTGGAAAAGACGACATCGAAGAGATGACGAGCGTCCTCGAGGTGGTAGTAGTAGAGGCAAGAATTGCCGGTACTATTCTGAATGGAGTGTTTGTAGCTGGAAACAGCAACGCGGTTCTACTACCTCACATAGTATTTGAGGAAGAGCTAGAGGGCATCAGGAAAGCCATAGCTGAAAGTGGACTAGACCTAGAAGTTGCTGTCTTAGAGAGCAAGTACACGGCCTTAGGCAATATCCTTCTCTGCAATAACCACGGGTGTATTGTAAGTCCCTTGATCGAAGAGCAAGAGATAAAGCGCGTAGCCGACATTCTCGGGGTAGAGGTTTTCAAAGCACGGCTCGTAAACATGGATGTGCCGGGGAGTGTGGCCGCCATATCTGATCATGGCGGTGTAATACACCCCGACGCAAGTGAAGACGACTTAAGAATAGTTAAGGAAATAGCTAAGGTTTCGGTGGAGTACGCAACCGTTAATGGAGGCGTGCCCTTCGTTAGAAGCGGGCTAATAGCAAATAATAAAGGAGTAGTTATAGGTGGAAATACCACGGGTCCGGAAATGCTTCGCATTAAAGCCGGGTTTGAAGGGGGTAGGAATGGGCGGTGAAATAAAAATATATAGAATAACCGGGCGCATGCTAGTTAGCCACGACAGGCTTCCAACGTGGCAGAAATTCGTACAAGAAATAAGGGCACTAAATGAAAAAGACGCCCTTGAAAAGGTCTATTCACTCCTTGGTAGTAGGCATAAATTAAAAAGGCGTCACATAAAGATCATAGAAGTTAAGGAAATAAGCCCGGAGGAGGCATCGAAACCCTATATACTTCAAATATTAAAACTCGAGAGGCTTGTTAAGTGATGAACACCGCTCAGTCCGGTAAGGAAACCAAGAGGGTAGTAACCTTAGATGAGCTCGTCGCGAGGGCGACCGAGCTTAAAGAACACATTAACATCCTCGAGACGACGATCAACGTACACTTAAACCAATATAGAGAAGTCCAGCTAGCGTTTGACACCTTAAAAGGCCTTCCAGAGGCGCCTGTTCAAGGCTACATGATCCTGGACAGGCTATCCAGTGTAATGTTACCGGTGAGCGTACTCGAGGGCTGGCCTAGCAATGTCCTGGTAAATCTAGGCCTGGGGTACTACCTCAAGACAAACAGGGACAAGGCCGTTGAAATACTTACAAGGAGGCTCAGAGAACTCGAAAAGGCAATAAACACTCTACAATCACAGCGCAGAGTAGCCGTAGAGGAGTACCTAGGATTGCAGAGGTTAATTAGTCAGATCATTGAATCGCAGAAGGAATCAAAGTGACCTTAAATTGCTTTCAAAGCTCAGGCAAGTATTTAGAAATTTTATTGACACGGCATCGGCTATTTTCGCATCTAAGGAGAAGCTACTGGAGGCTGTAGAAGAGCTGAAGCTTGAACTAGTTAGCCGGGATGTTGCCTACGAGGTTGCCGAGGATATTGCCAATAGACTCAGCACGCTAATAAATGAGGGAAGTGTCAGGGATAAGAAGCGCCTCATAGCAAGTCTTCGTGAAATACTCCTAGTCTACTTCAAGGAGGCGGGAACGGTAGATGTAGAGGCGCTTGCTAGGACTAAAAAACCCTTTAAAATCTTGTTCATGGGCGTGAACGGCGTCGGTAAGACAACCACGATCGCCAAAGTTGCCGTCTATTTAAGGGATCGCGGCTTGCGGCCGCTGATGATTGCCGCTGATACCTTTAGGGCAGCTGCCCAGGAACAGCTGAAAAAGCACTCCGAGAGGACGCAAATACCAGTATTTATGGGTAAGTACGGAGCGGATCCAGCCGCCGTGGCATACGATGGAATAGCGTATGCCTCTTCGCGGGGGTTCGACGTGCTGTTAGTCGATACAGCTGGTAGAATGCACACGGATGTTGATCTAGTGAATGAACTGCAGAAGATTGTGAGGGTTGTTAAACCCGACTTGAAGCTATTAGTGGTCGACGCTCTAACGGGAAACGATGCAGTGGAGCAGGCAAGGTTTTTTAACAAAGCTGTCGGCGTGGACGGCTTTATCGTAACGAAGCTCGATGCCTACGAAGAGGGCGGGGTCCCCCTTTCACTTGTTTACGTTGCGAAGAAGCCCATAGTGTTCGTGGGTACGGGTCAGGACTACAGGGATTTAAAGCTTTTTAATCCCTTAGATTACGTAGATAAGGTGCTTCCAGTCGAGGAGTGGGGACCGTAGATGAATCTAAGAGAGCTCGTTGATTCGTGGAGGAAGATACTTCAAATAGCGACTAAGCCCGATAGAGACGAGTACCTAGCTGTTCTTAAGATAACAGTGCTAGGTCTGGTTTTAGTGGGTCTGATAGCCTTCGTCGTAAGGGTAATCTTCTACACGCTTCTATTCCCATATGCGGGGTGATATCATGAGCGGGGAACCAGAGCTATCAATATTCGCCGTTAAGACGACGGCTGGTAGGGAGCTCGATGTCGCCTTCATAGTGGAGAGGAGGGTACTAGAGAAGCTAAGTAAGGGGGAAGAACCCGGGGTTTCCAGCATCTTAGTAGCTCCTGGTGTCAGGGGATTTGTGTTCGTTGAAACCACGAAGCCAACTGAGCTTTACAAGCTCATTTCAAACATCAAATACGCATCAAGCAGTAGACTCCTAAAGGTATCATTAGCAGACATACTCACGATGCTTAGACCGAAAACTCTCGTAGAAGAAATCGCTGTTGGAGACGAGGTAGAAATCGCTAGAGGGCCTTTCCGTGGTATGAGGGCCCGGATCGTTTCAATAGATAAGAACAAAAGCACAGTTACAGTTAACTTATTAGAGGCGACTTTTTCAATACCCATAACAATACCAATTAACTACGTGAAGAAGAAGGGTGGTTGATACGGTCAAAAAGACTTTAAGGTTCATAGTGGAAGGGGGCAAAGTAACGCCGGGCCCACCAATAGGGCCCACGCTATCTCCATACAAGGTGAACATAATGGAGGTCGTTAATGCAATAAACAATGCAACAAAAGATTACGAAGGGTTGTCCGTGCCCGTAGAAGTCGTAATCGATACAGATACACGTAAATTCGAGGTAAAAGTCGGCATTCCAACCACGACAGCATTACTAATGAAAGCGGCAGGTGCCCGCGAACCTTCAGGAGACCCAGCGCACAAAAAAATAGGTGATGTGTCTATCGAGGACATCATAAGGGTAGCTATCATTAAAAAGGACCAGCTTACGGCAAAGACATTAAAAACAGCCGTAAAAATTATTCTAGGTACAGCTCGCGCTATTGGTATAACGGTTGAAAGTAAAGATCCCAAAGAAGTCATCAAGCTTGTGGATCAAGGCTATTACGATGAGGTAATCTCGAAATATGAAGAGGAGTGGAGGAAACTGGGGTGATCCGGTGTCAGCTGTGAATAGGGAGGTACTTGTTCATGCAATAGAAAGGGCTATAGAGCTTGGCAAGGGACGTGGTTTTAAACAAAGCGTTGAACTAATAGTTGTGCTAAAAGACGTTGACATAAAATCCCCACAACTTAAGATTAGAGAAGCCGTACCCCTACCTAGGGGTAGGGGGAAGGACCTCAGAGTGTGCGTGGTGGGAGACGCGGACATCGCCGAGAGCGCCAAAGAGGCTGGCGCCTACAAGGTAATACTGAGCACTGAACTACGTGATATGAGCAAAAAGCAGGCAAGAAAGGTGGTATCCGTGTGCGACTGGATACTAGTAAAACCCGAGTTAATGGGTATTGTTGGAAAGGTTCTTGGGCCAGCGCTTGGCCCGAGGGGTAAAATCCCCGTCCCTATACCCTCTGGTAGCGCCATTAAGGCCCTGGTGACGAGGTACAAGAACACGGTGCTGGCAAGGATCAAGGACCAGCCCGTAATAATGGTGGCCATAGGCACAGAGGACATGAAGGCTGAAGACCTGGCAGAAAATGCTGTTACAATACTTTCATCCATTGAGAGCAAGCTGCCTGCGCGTTCTGCAAACATAGGTAAAGTCATTGTTAAAACTACAATGGGCATGCCGATAGAAGTTCCCATAGGCCGCTGAGGTGACAGGGAAATGAGCATGTCTGGTCTGCGCACTAAGAAAGTGCAGGAATGGAAATTAGGCCTTGCATCGGAGATCGCTAAGTTAGCTAACGAGCACCGAACGATCCTAGTAGCAGACCTATCTGGAGTGCCGGCTAAGCACGTTCAGATGTTACGTAAAAAGCTCGACAAAGTGGCTATTTTGAAAGTGGTAAAGCCAAAAGTAGCGTTGAAGGCGCTTGAATCCCTCGCTCTCCAGACCGAGTATTTTAAGCCTTACATGACGGGCCAGGTAATGTTCATATTTTCAAACATTAACGCCTTTGAACTAGCAAGCATGGTAGAAAACTTCGTTACCAAAGACTACTATGCGCCGGGAGAAGTAGTAGATAGAGAAGTAGTCATACCGGAGGGTAATACGGGGCTACCTGCCGGTCCAATATTGAGCGTGTTTGGCAGGTTAAAGATCCCGACCAAGGTAGAGGGGAATGTAGTTTACGTAGTTAAAGACACAGTTATCGCCAAGCCGGGTAATGTAGTATCAGCCGATTTAGCTGCTCTTCTGCAAAAACTAGGTCTCGCCCTCAAGGAGATTAGAATAAGGGTTAAATGTGCTCGCGACGGAAACCTAGTAATACCAGGCGATAAGTTAAAGCTGAACATCGCAGAGTACGAGGAAATGATTAGAGCCGCTACTATAGATGCTCTGAAGTTGGCGTTGGAGCTTTTAATTCCGGAACCAACCGTACTACAACTGGCTATTGTTAAAGCCGAGAAACAGGCCCTTGCACTGTTATCTGAGACTGGCTTCATAACGCCGGAGACGGCCGAACACGTACTTAAAACGGCTTACTTAAAAGCACTGGCACTAGCTACTGAGCTTTCAAAATACATACCTGAGCTTAAACCATGTGTAAAGCTACCTGGTCAGCAAGCTCAACAGGTACAGCAGGTTAAGCACGAAGAAAAGCAAGGCGGGAAGAAGGAGAAGGCAGAAGAAACTAAGGAGCCCGGTGAGGACGCTCTCGCCGAAGGGTTTACCGCACTATTTGGATAATGGGAGTATTTAAAAACCTTTTAACACATCCTAACCTAGAGGCTAGTAAGAGGTGGTAGTTATCGAGTACGTATATGCTGCGTTACTGCTTTACAAGGCTGGTAAAGAGATTAGCGAAGAGAACTTAACAAACGTGTTGAAAGCAGCCGGTATTGACGTAGATGAGTATAGGGTGAAGTCGCTAGTAGCAGCGCTTAAAAACGTGGACATAGCCAAGGTACTTGAACAAGCACTAGTAGCACCCGTAAGTGCAGCCCCAGCAACGGCTGCTCCGGCAGCCCAGCCACAGCCCGAAACTAGCGAGAAGAAGGAAGAGGAGGAAGAGAAGGAGGAATCCAAGGAGCTCAGCGAAGAAGCCCTCAGTGAAGGGTTTGCCGCATTATTTGGGTAAGGTCCTAGTTGCTGTATAATCTGCTTCCCGAAGGATCATTTTTACTAAGCTTGAAATAGCACGTAACCGGCCTCCACCCCAGTCACCAGCATCATGGAAATAAATACCTCATTCGTTAATCTAAACACATAGCGTGATAAGCGGTGGAAATGGACGTCAATTACAAGTACTTGAAGGAAAAGTATAGCTATGAGAGATATAAATGTAAAGTGTGTGGTAGTTATTTCTGGAGCAGGGTTCCAAGAGATAAGTGCCCTGACCGCCCCTGCAGTAAATATGAATTACTCTTTAAGGAGTACAAGAACGTTACTCCTTTAAGTATTGAGGAGGTCAGAAAAAGGTTTATAGAGTTCTTGAGAAAACGAGGTCACGGAGTGGTCCATCCCTATCCTGTTCTCGCAAAGTGGAGGAATGACCTCTACCTTACAATAGCTTCGATAGTGGTGTTTCAACCGGAGGCCACAGACGGCATAACCGATCCACCCCATAACCCGCTCGTAATAATTCAGCCTTCTATCAGGCTCGCAGATATAGATAACGTAGGACTAACTTTCGGAAGGCACCTTTCCAGTTTCGAAATGGGCGGTATGCACGCGTTTAATAAAAAGGAGAAGAGTGTTTACTGGTCGGAAGGCATAATAGACAATACTATGGATTTCTTCGTGAAGGAGATAGGTGTTGATGCCGATGACTTGGTGTTTAAAGAGGGCTGGTGGGAGGGTGGAGGCAATGCAGGACCAGCACCCGAGGTCCTGGTAGACGGCATGGAGCTCGCAACTCTAGTACACATGGCTTACAAAGTTGTTAACGGCAAGTACGAGCCTAACCCCGTTTTGGTCGTAGACTGCGGGTATGGGATCGAAAGAATCGCGTGGTTCACCCAGAGAACGCCTACAGGCTTTCATGCCGTATACGGCAGGCTTATTGAAGATTACAGGAATATCTTGGGAGTCGAGGAGCCGCCTCACCACGTGTTCAAGGAGATCGTTTACCTACTGAGTGATAGGGAGATAGCGGGGATTGACGACCTCGTAAAGCAAGTGGGGCAAAGCAGGTACGCGGAATACGTCCGAGACGTTGTAAACGCCGTATACCTGCACAGCACTCTTGATCATATACGGACAGCCTCTCTAATGCTATCCGATGGCATCGTACCTTCGAACGCTGGTGAAGGCTACTTAGCCAGGCTCATAATTAGGAGGCTACTGAGAAGCCTCGTAAAGCTCGGGGTAGAGTACCACAAGCTACCGGAGGTTCTCGTGGAGCTCGCGGACCGGCAAATAGTGTTCTGGAATGGCGATTACATTTATGGGAAGTTCAGTAAACACCGAGATTACATCTTAGAGGTCCTCGAAGTCGAGGCAAACAAGTTCATCAGTACCGTTTTAAAGGGGGTGGAAATAGTAGACAAGCTAATTAAGAGAAAGAAAGCTATAACGGTAGAGGACCTAGTCGAATTATACGATTCGCATGGAATACCCCCGGAGTTTATTGCTGAGCGGGCATCTGCAAGTGGGGTACTCGTGGAAGTACCTCAAGACTTCTACTCGAAAATAGCGCAAAGGCACGCTACGCCGAGCACCCTGGTTAAGGCAAAGGAGCGCGAGCTTCCAGTAGATGTTACCGAGTGGGCTTCCCGGTTCGGAGAAACCCGGAAGATCTTCCACGAAGACCCTTACATTACGAGTTTAGAGGCCACCGTTATCGGGGTCAAGGGCAACTACGTCGTACTTGACGCTACCATAGCGTATCCGTGGGCCGGAGGGCAGGATCACGACGAGGGCGTCATACGGTTCGGCGGCGATGCGTTCAGGTTAGTTTACGTGGGCAAGGTAGGAGATACTATTGTACACGTACTCGACAGAGCCCCACCGTTCAAGCCGGGCGATAAGGTAATCGTAGAGATAGATTGGGATAGACGGTACAAGTTGATGAAGCATCACACCGCCACACACATAATGCTAGCGGCAGCGAGAAGGGTTCTCGGAGAGCACGTGTGGCAGGCTGGTGCTGAAAAAACGCTTGAAAAAGCACGTTTAGATATTACGCATCACAAGCCGGTAACGCCCGATGAGGTGAGGAAAATAGAAGATCTAGCTAACAGCGTTGTGAACAGTAGATTAGACCTGAAGTTTCACCTCATTGATAGGTTCAAAGCAGAGGAAAAGTATGGTCTCGGAATACACCAGGGAGGAGCTATATATGCTCCTGTTCTCAGAATAGTTGAAATACCTGGCTGGGACGCCCAGGCATGCTATGGTACACACGTATACAATACGTCAGAAGTAGGTGGAATTAAGGTGATAAACTTCGAGAGAATACAGGACGGCGTAGTTCGATTTGAATTCATCGCCGGAACCAGGCTCGTAGATTACAGTAGGAGCCTCGAAGAGCAGAGAGGTGCCGTGCTCGCTGCAATTGGTGCTAAGGATCAGGATGTCGTAGTGGCGGTGAAGAAGCTTTACGAAGAGTACCAGAAACAGTTGCAAGTAACCAGCAAGTACAGGGAACTGGTTAAAAGCGCGCTTCTCGAGAAAGCCCTCAAAGAAGTTACTACTATATGTAACGTTCCCTTCACTTATATAGAGTTACCCGTTACGGACGAGAAGCTGATCAGATCATTAGTGGAGGAACTGGCATTTAAACGTAAAGTTCTCACCGCCATAGCGTTCGAAAACGTAGTGGAGATCTCCATAGACCCCCTAAAAGCGCGTGAACAGCGGATTGATTTGAGAAAGGCAGTACAGTACTTGTCAAAACAAGGCTTTAAAGGAGGGGGTAAAGAGGATCATGTGGTTCTAAGAGGCCAGAACGTCAACATCAATTTAATTTTAGAGGCGCTCAAAAGCACAATGTGCGTGCTACAGTAAGAGCGGTGTAGGAAAATGTATAAAAATAACCCCCATTAAACTCATTATTAGTACGCGAGGGCCCGTCGCCTAGCCAGGATAGGGCGCCGGCCTTCTAAGCCGGAGGACCCGGGTTCAAATCCCGGCGGGCCCGCGATCCTCTACCTGATTAGGCGTGAAAAGCGCGTGTTCACGCGGGGCCACGTAAACGAGGAGTAGGTGGTTTAATTAAAAATGTATTTGGGACTGGATCTAAGGTCTCGCCGGAGTGCGAGCGAGCTGTTCTAGCGCCCTTATAGCATTTTCCTCAACTAAGTGGTGGGCCCTGAAGTGCTCGTTCGGATCCCTTGTGAGGGTGTAGATCCAGTATAACCCAAATATGCCGAGCGTTATTATTGACAACACAATGTACAGTATCGTACTTCTACTAGGTATGCGTGGTTCGAGCCTTGAAACGGCTATACCTCTCCTCTCTAAGATTCTTGCCAGGTTTTCGTAGATCGCCACCTCTCGCCGCTCGTGCTTGTGGAAGTCCTTGTTTAAGAAGTGATACACATAGAGTATGACTATTCCTACGATGAGTGATAGTATGATCCACAACGCCGCGCTTTTCTCCCGCTCTTCGTACTGCATTTCCTGTACACTACTCCTAATTTGCGCGACCTCGGCATCGGTTAATTTCAGCGATTCCAGGGCAGATACTAGGTTTCCGTAAAGGCTTGCCGTTCTACGGAAGTGATTGTTCCTCCTAGAAATCCACTTGTACAGCACGTATATGTTGATTATAGCACCTATAAATATTAGCACAGTGAAGGCTCCCAGGCCTGCGAGGGCCCCTTCACCCCCTAATAGTGCTGGGATAGATGCGAGGAGTCCTATGAGAATGAGTATCATGGGTATGAAGGGTAGCCAGATCGGCATTACATAGTCCGTTTCTGCCGCCTCCCTTGAAATTCTCCTCATCTCTGCAATGTAGTGCTCTGCAAGAGACCCCGTAGACATGGCGTTCCCCACGATCCGTAATATCCGAGGACCCCCCTAAAATAGCTTCACATTAAGATTTCCACGAAGCTATTTCCATTAACACGCACTAATACCATTAAAGAAATGTAAATGCCATGTACTGTAGTAAGCCGTGAGCACCTCGAGGATCTATCGTTTCAACGAGTTATCGCATCGTATTCTTGACTTACCTAAAATATGCCAGTGTATAGGAGTACTAATGTCATGGATGCTAGGATTGTTGCCGGTACGGCCAGTTTCGAGCCTATGAAAGTACGGTCTTTTAAGAGACACGCGGGCATGGCCGTTAGAATTGCACTAACATATGCATAAACCCCGAGAACTCTTGCATTGGCGTTCACGACTGCTGGCATCCTCGCGATCATCACGTAAGACGCAACGATTAGTAAAACGACGATCCCGGAGTAGAGTAAGTAATGTTTTGCCTTCTCCTCAACGTATTTCCTAAGGTTACTGACCTCATCTACAAACTGAATTATCGAAGTCACGTGGGTACTGTTCGGGGGGCTGTAATGCATTAAGGTCACTAGCCCCGACATCACCTTGAAGGCCAGTACGGGAAATTTCAGTTTACGAATGATCTCCGCTGCCCTAAAGCCGCTTAATAAGCTATGCAGAAGTAGTCTAAACTCTAGTAGCGGAGACCTCTTCAAAGAGTTCAGTAGGGCTATATCCGCCGGCTCTCCAAGCATTATTTGAGAGTACGTATCGTTCAGTATTTTTAACGACTCACCTTCAATCGCTACTCTGCGTTTCACGGGCTTCATTACAATTACGCATAGCACACCAAATACTAGTAAGTGCACTACGAGACCGTATAGTACCGATACTAATAGTAGGTTCGACGCTAAAATGAAAAACACCTCCAACGCAGCTGAAAGGGCACTCGTGTTATAGTACATCCACTTGGTCACGTAAACAGCCGTGATGTAACTCGTTAACCCTACGAGTTGTAGAATGAAAATGCCTACAACGAGCGGTAAAGGCCATAACGGCAGTACCGAGAGGATAGAAATACTTAGTACCGCCACTAATATCGCTTCATAGAGAACCTCAATGAACTTGAGCTTTTCACCAATTTTAGCTCTAAGCGCTGCGAACTCCGTTCTGAGCGCCGCTGATACGTATGTCCGTGTATCACCACTCGTCAAGAGCACACTTCCATACCCTCTTAAAAAACTCGTGAGCTTAGAGCCTGAAGCAATATCGCTTAGTTTATATAGAGCTAACTGCGGATCACCAAGTGCGGTTTCCAACAAACCATACAGTCTCGCTAAGACCTTGTAGCAATCTGCTATTTCCACCTCTTCTTTGCGAATAGCGCTAAATAAATCGTAAGCCTTTAAGCCGTTGATCTCGAGCCCGTGCAGGTGCATTAAGAAGTCCAAGTAGCTCTCATCTAGACATCTACTCAGCTTCACCTTTTTACACCCGGCTACCGGCTTGGGTCACCGATACTCCCTTACAGCCTCCTCTACCTTGCCGTAGAACTCGAGCAACTTGACCGCTAGATCGCTGATCGTAAATATCCCTTTGGAAACTAGCCTTTCGAGAAAAACCGCTCTCCTAATTATTTCTCCGTACAGCTCGTCCTTAGAGGAGTAGAGCCGCCCCAACCTCGTGGAGGAGCTCACGACCCTTTCTATGGCGCAACTCTCATCCGTATTAGAGCACACCTCCGCCGGCGAAGTGTCGTCACCTATCTCGGAGAGCGAAACGACCTTTCTCTTACTGCCTTGCACGCCTGTGAGTACTATGGTCCATATGTTGTTAAGCAAGTTCCTTGGAATCGAAATAGGCGGCGCTATTAGCCTCTTTAGTACGGACTCAGGACTATCGGCATGTATTGTGTTCAGCACGCCGTGCCCTAACCGCGATGCTTGAACGAGCAATCTAGCTTCGACTCCTCGTACTTCCCCGATAACGATGTAGTCAGGTCTTCTTCTTAGAGCGAATTTCAATAGAGTGAAAGAGTCTATTTGTGAAGTCTGTGTGAAAACCTCGCTCTTCTCAACTAAGGGCTCCCACAGACCAGTAGTACCCGATATCTCGGGCGTATCCTCAATTGTAATTACTTTTTTGTATGGTGGTATTAACGATAGGAGTGCTTGAAGTAGCGTTGTTTTACCCGATCCCACGTGCCCGGCTATTATGATCCAGCCCTTGTTCTCGAGGACGAGCCACAAGTAGGATGTTATGATCGATGTTAAAAAGCCCTCATTTATGAGCTTTGTAATAGTCCAAGTAATGCCGCTACGCTTTCTTACAACTAGGCTACTGCCGTGGGGAGACACAGCATCTCCATAAAGTAAGCTTACTCTGAAGCCGTCTCCACAAGCACCCTCGGCGAGAGGATTTACAAACGAGATGTGCTTTTTAATTCTACGTGATAGCGATACGACTAATCTGTCTACGAGCTCGGGTTCTAGCACCATGTTTGATTTTAGCCACCCCATCCACGAAAACTTGTTATGAACAACGTACACTCTGCCAGTGCTTTTGCTAAGGGAAATGTCCTCTACGTAGGGATCGAGAATGAACGGCGTTAACGGCCCCCATCCACTGGTTATTTTGATGAAATTATACGTGATCTTGTCCATGTCCCCCGCTACGTCTTCTCCCTTAAATCTATAGTCTTCACCCTGATCCCTGTTACTCGTGATGTTAACTATGAATCTGTCTATGACGCCACCCAATTCTGTTTCCGTGGTTGGGGGTTCCTGGATGACGTAGTACAGTTCCTCTCCGAGAAGCCCAACATGTATGCTGAGTAAACCCCTCAAACTGTACGTCAACAACGTATTATCTAATTGCACATCCTCTAGCCTATATCTCTTAACGTAGGAGTTTACGAGCGTTTCTACAATGTCTTTTAAAAACCGATCCCTCCGATATAGGTCATCTCCGGGTAAAGTACGACCTAGTACATGGGGGAGAGTGAAAAAAGCCTTGATAAGTGATTTTAACATGTATTTCTAACCCAGCGTGTTTAGTGCACCCTCACGGGAACGGGCTCTGTCATCGAGCCGTTACCGTACACTATGATTACGTATTGAGGAGCTTCGTTAACATCGTATAACACAATTTGCCTCGCTTCCCCAGGCGAAATTGATAGAGGAGGGGTAATGTTTCTAGTGTCACTGCGCGCAGTACCCGAGAGGATCATGTCAACGCCGTTGACTTTTACTTCGCGCGTTCCTACATTTCTAACCTCTATAGTGAGCCTCTTAAGCGGTGTTATGTAGTAGGCGTTTTCAACCACTATTTTCCCCGTATCCACGGCCGTGTTCAGGTAGCTTGTCACATAAGTGTACATCAGAACGCCCCCTGCTATGGTCAGCGCTAGTAATATCGCTGTTGCGACTATTCCGGATATGCCCTTCATGCACGGGCACCCAGATTATAGCAGAGGGATTTTAGCGGTCACTCTGTAAAAGTATAAAAACGTACTTGGATAGGGTTAAGCGAAAGTATTCCTAAGCGCTTATAACGCAATACATGATGATATTAACACTGCAGAACGGTGTCGCGATGAGCGGTGTTGAGGAAGTATACAGATCGTTAAGCCCCGCGGAGTTCTTCTATAAGTATAGAGAGGTAACGGGCTTTTCAAACCCCGCTAAGGCAGTGTATCAGACTGTAAGGGAGCTCGTGGAAAACGCCCTTGACGCTGCAGATGTCCATGGTATTTTGCCGGATGTAAAGGTTTCCATCAAGAAAGCTGATGAAACGCAGGACTTTTACAAAATAACCGTGGAAGACAATGGTATTGGAATACCGCCTAATATCGTACCTAGCGCTTTCGGGAAGGTGCTTTTCAGCAGTAAGTACATCTTGAGGCAATCACGGGGCATGTACGGTTTAGGAGTGAAAATGGTCGTGCTCTACGCTCAAATGACAACTGGCAGGCCCGTAGAGGTGATCACCAGCAAGGCGGGGTACAGGAGAATATACTTCTTCAAGCTTAGGATAGACGTGGATAAGAACGAACCAGTAGTGATAGAAGCCGGTAGTTGGAGAAAGAGCAGAGACTGGCATGGTACGGTGGTGTCGGTAACTATTGAAGGCGACTGGAATCGGGCCAGGCACAGGGTGCTAGAGTACTTATACAGGACGGCGATCGTGTTACCTTACGCGAACATCGTGCTCATAACGCCCGAGAACGAGGTTGTGTACTACCATCGCATAATCAACACATTACCAAGACCACCAGTTGAAACAAAGCCGCACCCCCAAGGCGCGGATCTAGAGCTAATAAACAACATGGTGAAGAACGGAAATTCCAAGACAGTAGAGCAGTTGCTCGTGGAGAGTTTTCAAGGTATCGGCGAGGCGACAGCCAAGCTCATCCTCACGAAGGCGAATATAGATCCTGCTAAAAGCCCCAACGAGTTAACCGAGGAAGAGCTCTTGGCATTGGTAAACACCATGAAATCCTATGATAGGTATCGGCCTCCTTCACCACGAGCTTTATCACCTCTGGGCGAGGAGATCATCACCGCTGGCTTGAAGCGGGCATTTAACCCCGAATACGTAAACGCAGTCGTCAGGAGGCCGGGAGCGTACAACGGCCATCCATTCATAGTTGAAGCCGGAATAGCCTATGGAGGTAAAGCCCCGATAGGCGAGGATAAGCCGGTTATTCTTAGGTACGCCAATAAGATACCCCTCCTGTATGATGAGGGAACAGACGTCGTGACCGATGTAGTACGGGAGGACATTAGCTGGGAGCACTACGCGATAAGTTTCCCAGCTCCCTTGGTTATCCTTGTCCACGTGTGTAGCACGAAGGTACCATTTAAGGGCGTTGGTAAGGAAAGCATTGCAGATGTGCCTGAACTTAGAAAAGAGATAAAACTTGCGGTGATGGAGGTTGCTAGAGGCCTTAAGCAGTACTTGTCAAAGAAAGCTAAGGAGGAAGAGGCTATGAGGAGGGCGGAATCCGTAGCTAAGTACGTGCCAGAGGTGGCTAGGAGCCTGGCACTGATACTAGCCGAGAAAGAGATGCAGTTCACTGCTTTGAAAAACAGTATTAGGGAGAAGCTCGTATCAATAGTTTCAAAGAAAACCGGCATGCCGATCAGCTTGGTTGAGACCGTTGTAAAGTCCGTTGAAGCGGAGGCTTAGAGGTGCTTTCAATGCCCTCACAAGCAGACTTACTAGCAAGGAGCAGGGCCTTAGAGATAATCAAAAGCTCCGTGAAAAGCCTCCTAGATCAGATTCATAGGGGTGAGAAACCCGTACTTGTCATCCCTAAAAGAACGCTTTCTAACACCATATATGATCTAAATAACAAGATCCTCCTTCTAGGCCCCGAGGTTCAACAAAGATCCTTTACCGATGTCAACGAGTCGAAGAAATTTATGCAGACAATATTGATGGCTTCAATTATATTTGAAGCACTTAAAAACAACGAGTACCCAACTATACGTGACCTGTACTATAGAGGCAAGCACACAATTAGCTTTAGGTCTATTACAGGGAAGAAGGTTAGTGAAAATACTTGGGATGAGCAACGGGAGTCTGATAGCGTTATAAGGGACCTGGAAGTGTACTTATCTATTCTCCGCGAAGACCTCCTAATACTAAGCAAAGAGAAGGGTAAAGTCGTTGGTAACATGGTTATTCGAAGCGGTGACGATACCATAGATCTAGGTAAAATGGGTCACGGAGCATATGCAATAGAACCCACCCCTGACCTTATAGAGTTTCTCGACCTAGACGCAGAATACATTCTCGTAGTGGAAAAGGACGCTGTTTTTCAGCAGCTTCACAGGTATGGTTTCTGGAAAAAACACAAAGCAGTACTGATCACAAGTGCGGGACAACCTGATCGCGCAACGAGGAGGTTTGTTAGAAGACTTAGTGACGAATACAAATTACCCGTTTACATATTAGCTGATAGCATTCCAGCAGAGGAAGTCGTTGCCGTCAGAGACTCGCGTAGTGGAGAGGTTGCGATCGGGCCTGTGGAAGAGCTCGTGGGAAAGTACTTCTCCGGCGCTGATAGGGAGTATGTAAAAGCACCACTAGAAGTCCTCTCTTGGGACCCGGCAACAGGCAAAATAACCTGGTCCCCCATATCGTACATCTATAGGCATAAAATCAAAGACCGGATCCTGAAAATTAGAACCAAGGAACGAGGGACCGTGAAAGTCACTAAAGGGCATTCCCTCTTCGTTTTCCATGATGGGGAGGTAAAGGTTGTGCCCGCGAAGTACATTAGGCCTGGGGACTACATCGTAGTGGCCAAGAAGCTGCCTTTACCTCAAAGCTCCCACGCGCCATCACCATCCATCGAAGAAGCATCGAAAGAGAGTACAACGAGTCTTCTCATTGTTAGAGAAAAAGTTAAGCTAAAAGACTCCGTTAAATTGCTTGCAAACAGTGAAACGATCGGGTGGGGACACCCGTCCGGTGGAGGGGTTCACGAGACCGTAGAATTCGCGCTATCTAGATCAAAGCGCGTTATACCGGGCGGGGTAGAACTTGACGAGGACCTGGCTTGGCTAATGGGGCTTTACACCGCGGGAGGATGTGAGATCGGGTCAGGGTTCCTGGCCTTTCACCTGGACTCGAAGAACTACGATAGAGTACTAAAAGTGATTAGGGTAATCGGGGAAAGGTTTAACGTAAAGCCGTTATTAATGTTCACAACGCGCAGAGACGGAGCGAGGGTTATAGTGGCATCGCGGACGCTATTTACGTTCTTCAAAGAGCTGGGATTAGTTGGCGAGCAGGGAGACAAGCGTGTTCCGGCCATCATAATCAACTCGGCGAAAAACGTGATCTTGGCCTATCTGAAGGGCTTAATAGATAGTGCGGGTCGAGTCAACGAGCACGAAGACGTGGTGTATTCAACCAGCAACCCTGTACTAGCGCGACAGGTATTTCTACTACTACAAATGCTTGGTGTAACCCCTGCCGTCGTGGAGGACGGCAACGCTGTCCACGTGAAAATCACCCGTGATATTCGCCGGACCCCACCCGAAGTATACGAGTACCTGACCAGCGAGGATGCCGGGCTACGTGAACAGGGGCGCCCCTCCACCGATGCAGTTTATGGTCTCTCGCTGACGAGAAGCATTGAAAAACAATTGACAAAGCCCGCGGACGGGGAAGGGGTGGCCTGTCCCGTAGTAGATGGAGCCGTATTCAAGGTAAAGTTACGCGATATCGCAGAAGGTGAGCTATTAAAGGATCTGGGGGACCACGCTCCTGTAGTATACGGTGAGGCACTACTAGCCGAGGTGGAATCCGTTGAGGAGGAAGAGTACGAAGGCTATGTTTACGACTTCGCCGTGCCCACCGGTAACTCCTTCATTGGGGGGTTCGGCATTGTATACCATAATAGCGACCCCTACGGGTTCTACATCTACAGCGTCTTCAAGGCTGGAAGTATTACGCTGTCTTACGAGAGCGAGCGCCTAGCGACCCCTTCCGCGAAGTTCATTGGAGTCATGATGACTGATATCTTCGGCGATGAAGCATTTAGAAAAATACTCAAAAACAAGGAGGCTAGGAGAGTGCTCGAGGAGATAACCCCAGGTATAAGTGGCTTAAAGCCGAAAGCTCCTTACCTAAGCGACTCGGAAAGGACTAACTTCATCATTAAGACCAAGACCAGGGATTTAGAGCGCGCCGTCGAGCTCGTAGGCTACAAAGTGGCGGAGATCTGCATCGAGGATAGGGAAGCTAAGAGTAAAATTAAGAAAAAAGAAGGTCTAACGGGTTATCCGTGGTTCTCGGCTCCTGAGTGGATCAGGGAGCTCTGCATATTCTTTAACACCTTAAGTAAGCTGGAAATAGAGGCCCTAGCGAGCAAGGGCCTAAAGTTCCTGGCTGACAGGTACATCCCCGAGAAGATCTCTACTGGTGACTGGATAGATTAATTTCGAGTCGAAACATCACATCGATTCAGCATTTAACCAAGTCCATTCAAGACTCGATTTGAAAGTAAGTACTTAGTAACCTATCCATTAAGCGCTTTACCGCCGCTCCCTCTATAGCTACGATATACTGACGCCATGTGGGTATTACGAGTGTTTAAGGCACTCTTAAACTATACCACGTAATCGTAGATCTGAAGCACTCACGGTCCCGATCAGCTGAGACAGGTTTCTTCACTACTCAACTCAATTTATGGGGACTCATCACCTATTACGAATAAATGACTACCTCCTAATTAAGGTTGTGTGGTTCGCGCGACCGTGGCTGCGAGCCAGGTTCATCTTCGCTGTATTCAATGATATCGTGAAAGGTGTTTCTACCGCAATTCTCACAGTAATGGTAGAGTTGGCCGAATTCCCGTTTTAGAGGAAAGCTAACTAAGAGTATCCACTCTCTTCCGCATTCTCTACACTTGAGTACCCAGTGCCCCATGTACTCCGCTCACCTTCTCCTAGTGCACCTGTACTTGGAGTCGCCCTTATGCGTAAAAGCCGCCTTTCAACTAGGGTTTGAAGCGCTTTTTTCAGTATCCTTCTAACCGTGCCCCGTTTATTAATGTCTTTGAACACAACTACTGCTGTTTTTCTAATACTGTTTGTCCTGGTCAGACTCAGTAAAACCCGCTTCTCCAGCTCCGTTAGCTCGGTATCTAGGTACCTTAAGGCTATTCTCGCTATATCAGCCGGTTTGAGCCCGCAGTACGGATCCCCAGCTACCAGTTCGTCGAGCCGTTGCGTTACTTCAAGCTCTATTATCGTGAAGTAGTCGTCATCGTGCACGTGTCCATAAACGCGCTTTAACTCACTTATTAAGCCGTCTACGTCTGTATACCCCTCTATCTGCGCCTCATATTCGCCCAGCTCTTTTAGCTTCTTGTAGTAAACTCTCTTAATTTTGGCCTTTGCAACGGGCTTACCGCCTGCGTGTATGATCACTTCATCGTACTTTGGCTTGAAGATGCCTTTCCTGATCGTGGCTTTCTTTTCACTACGGAGAAGCTTCTCGACATATGTACCCTTCATCATCAGGTGCCTTCCGAGAAACCTTATTTTCGGCTTCACCATGCTTTCATCGCACCATTAAGGAGTTTAAACCAATGGACTCGTCTAGGCCGAGAAGGCCGACAACTAGAATACGGGCCTCATGCTTAGTCTAGTGGGCATGGCTGCATCCACTTGAGGGTATGCTTTCACCTCGTCTATTAGTAGCTTTATTAGTTCCTTCACCCCCATTGATCTCTGCTCGTTCGTTCTCCTGATTTTAACGTTAATAGTGTGCGTCTCCACTTCGCGCCGTCCTATGACGACTATGTATGGAACCCAGCTCATTGCAGCCTCTCTTACCTTCTTACCTAGTGAAAGGTCTCTGTCATCGAGGTCCACTCTAAAACCCTGTCTTGAAACTTCTTCCGCGACTTCCACCGCGTAATCTAAGAATTCCCTTGACACCGGTATAACTCTTACCTGTACCGGTGCTAGCCACGTCGGTAAATGGGGGGTCCTACCCTCTTTCTCCATTATTGCCGCCGTATCGAGGACCATGTATATGTATCTCTCAATGCTACCGATTATTGCCGTGTGTATTATTATAGGGTGCTTTTTCTCGCCTTTCTCATCTACGTAAGTTATACCAAACCTTTTACTATTCCCTACGTCTATTTGAAACGTTGCTATTTCCCTCGGTCTACCGATGTTGTCAATTATGTGGTACTCTACGTTTATAACCCAGTAATATATTCCGGGCGGAATTACAGCCAGCAGTACTGGCATATTCTCGTTCTTTACGAATTCTAACAAGTCTTCTTTGTGGTTCATTAAGAAGTCCTCCGTAACGTTGTATAGTGCGATGTATCTTCTTCCAAGCGCTTTCGCCTCTTCGTGGATCCTCACCTGAACTTTTTTAGCGACTTCCACCGCTTCTTTTAGATCTCTAGTGAGAATGTGGAGGTCCGGCATGTAGAACTTTCTAAGCCTGAAGCATAAGCTTACTTCACCTCTCTGCTCAAGCCTATAACTATCTGCGACTTCGAACACGCCGAAAGGTAAGTCCCTGTAACTTATAATCCAGTCTTTTAGCATCGCAAACTGCTGATGGCACGCCGCGTAGCGTAAAACGTACCTTTCGTTGTCCACTTCGACTTCGTACAGTCGATCTCCAAAGAGAAGAGCATGCTCGTATACTGGCCTTTCCCTTAGACTGAACATGTTGGTTCCCATAACCCTGAACACAGGTATGCCCAGGCTCTTTGCAACCTGCCACGAATACTTCGACACAGCCTCCATGATGACTGCTGCCGGCGGGCTGTACCTCATGTGCCCGTGATCGCTCATGGTCTCCCACTCGAAGCCAAACTTCTTACAGTAGCTATTTACCCTGTTCTCCCCTCCTTCAAGTTCCTTTCCATAAACTTCTTTGTCAACCAGGATTCTCAATTCAGGGTACCTTGAGTAGTCAAACTCCTCGGGCCTGAATATTGACCCCTCGGGGGTCATTACGTAGTATTTCTTCTCGATAACGACTTTCTGCTGTGTAGCCCCCTTTTTAGTGATCGTTCGTGAGAGCTCGCTTAACGGGTGCCCGTAACACTCCAACCTAAATGCCTTGTACCACCCGAAGGGGGCCTTGTAAACTGGTACTTTAAGCTGGCGGGATGCCTCTGCAAGTAGTTTATTCAGGATCTCCACTGCTTTGCCGGGGGGTGCGAGGTTCTGTGATAAGTGTGCATACGGGTAGATCAGCACCTCGGACGGCTTAATTTGCTCGACCAGCCTACCTGCTTCTAATACAACGTCATCAACGATGTCCAGGTCATCGACGACCTCTACACTCGTGAACAGCACCAAGACGTTCTCAAACGTCTTCTTCAATTCCCCCGTTACGCGTTCGGGTTCATCTATAGCCGGCTCAATTACCTCATAGGAGAAGTGCTTGGCGTGGATAGCTAGAATCCTCATTCCGCGCTCTCCCATCGTACCCGTTTTAGTACACTTAAAACACTCTGGTATAATAAACGTTTTAAAAATTATCCTATAACTAGGGGGACCTGTCGTGTCCAAGGAACAGAAGCACCCCGGCGAACCAGGTTTCATATCGATTAGGGAAATTCCCGGAGTAAACCCAGCAATAGCCGAGAAGCTAGAAGCCGCTGGTTACGTGTCAGCGTGGACGATCGCGGTCGCCAAGGCAGAGGAAGTTGCCGAAAAGACGGGCATACCGGCCGTCACCATGCAGAAAATCATTGAAAACGCCAGACGGTTACTTGGTATAAAGTTTAAGACTGCGAGGGAGGTTAAGCAAGAGAGGTTAAACGTAAGGAAGGTAACGACAGGTAGTAGGGCCCTAGACGAGCTCCTAGGAGGGGGTATAGAAACGAAGACTATAACAGAATTCTACGGCGAGTATGGTAGCGGTAAGACACAGTTATGCCATCAACTAAGCGTAAACGTACAACTACCTTACGAGAAAGGAGGCCTCTCAGGCAGAGCTGTGTACATAGATACTGAGGGAACTTTCAGGTGGGAGAGAGTAGAGGCCATGGCCAGGGCAGTGGGCTTGGACCCCGATGCGACGATGGAAAACATCTATTATGTGAGGGCGTATAACAGTGATCATCAGATGTCCACCATAGATGAACTATTCTCATTCGTACCTAAAAACGAGGTTAAACTAGTCGTTATAGACAGCGTGACGAGCCACTTTAGAGCAGAGTATCCCGGTCGAGAGCACCTGGCTGAAAGACAGCAGAAACTAAACGCTCACCTACACCAATTACTTAGACTCGCTGAAGCGTACAATATAGCGGTCGTTGTCACAAACCAGGTAATGGCGCGTCCTGATGTATTCTACGGCGACCCCACAGTTGCCGTGGGGGGCCACGTACTGGCACATGTGCCAGGTGTGAGAGTATACTTGAAGAAGGCTAGGGGAAGCAAGAGAATAGCCCGCGTAGTTGATGCTCCTCACTTACCTGAAGGGGAAGCGGTGTTCGCGATCACCGAAGAAGGCATACGCGATGCCGAGGAGTAGGTTCTCTTGACGATCGATCCGTGAAGGTGCTTAAAACCATGGCATCGCTGTTACTCGGGGTCGTTACATGAGAATACTGTGGAATCCGTGGAGATATGACTACATAAAGCAGTTCAGTATAAAGCAGGATGAAGGGGGGAAGGACTGCCTGTTTTGCGCACTACAAAGAATGAAAGAGGACGAAGCACTTGTAGTTTATAAGGGAAATCACGCTTTCGTGGTCCTTAACGCGTACCCATATAATAGCGGTCACCTGATGATCGCCCCGTACGCGCACGTAGCCGACTTAACTAAACTAGATGATAGTACATCTACGGAAATGGTACTACTAATCAGGAAGTCCGTTAAAGTGCTGAGAAGGGCTTTCAACCCGGATGGATTCAATATAGGTGCTAATATTGGGCGGGCAGCTGGAGCGGGGGTACCCGATCACTTTCACGTACACGTAGTGCCCAGATGGGTAGGCGATGCCAACTTCATGGCGATCATCGCAGGGACGAAGCCCCTGCCTATAGGACTGCGCGAAGTGTATGAAACGGTTAAGATGTTGTGGCACGAGGTGGATCCTTAATGGTCTCTAAGAGCGACTTAAAGGTAGTCGAAGTTTACGAATTACTAGGTGAAGTGAGGTACCGCATATGCGTTAAAGGCACTAACATACTAGTGAACGTAAACGCGGCGAGCGAGGAGGACGCGTTTGAAAAAGCAATAGGCATCCTGGTTCAAGCTGGATTAGACGATGAATCCCTCGAAAAGCTCAGAAAGATCGTGGGAGACAAGGCGAAGTGCTGATCATCAGGCCGCGGTAATGTCTTCATCCTTCGCAGTCTAATGGGGACAAGTATCATCATCTCCCAAAATCACTATTGTTTACATGCCTAATTAGGTTTTAAGCTATTCGCTTGGCTCTGAGTTTCTGCTTCTCGGTGACTAGCTCTTCATATTCACTGCGGACTTTTTTCACATAACCCTTAATACTATCAAACGGTATTCTCTCCAGGAGCGTTTTTGCGAATTTCGAAAAACACCTTGAACTGTGAAATTCCAACACCTCATCCCCGAGTCTTATTACAACACCCTGACCTTGCGGAAACACCCTACCACATACGATGCACTTACGTTTCCCACTAGACTCTACACTCGTACAGCCCCACCTCCTTTAACCGGTCAGCTAGTTTAGAGACCTCAAGCGTGTATAGCCGTATCACAAAGGGCACTTTAGGGCTATGAATTTCAACAAATCTCCGCTTAGAGTCCACCTTGTAGCATGCGTCTTTCGAGTACTCGATCATTCTTCCTTCCAGGTAAATACCATCTCTATACACGGAAAATGTCCGCGGGATGTATAGTTGCTTCTTCTGCTGTGATCTACGCGTAATGAGCATTCGCGGTAATGACATAACGGCTATTAAAAACGCGTAGAACGCTAGGAACTCTACAAACCTCGTAATGAATGCATTATCTGTGATACTGTGCAAGGCGTCCCTCACCAACGGATCTAGGTACTGCCAGTATACCGGGTAAATAAATATGACAACTACTAGCGAAACCATCGGTAAGAACGCCAGCTTAAATTGTTCTCTTATCTCCTTAAACAAGGCTGCGTCACTAGCCATGATCGATGCTGCATTTTCCTCCTTAAATAGCGGGGAGCCTTTAACCTCTGCTACTTTTCTCATGCCCTTTCCAGCTGTTCTCATCATAATTACCGTTAGCACAACGAAGTATAGTATGAAGAATATCCACGTATATTCCGGTATTGCTGCAGATACGAGTGCAAACATTATTACAGTTGCAACTTGAATAACCACCGGCGTTAATTTCCTGTTGCTATTCATCAGTTCTACCCCACTAAGTGAGAGTGTCACTAAAAGTATTAAATCTGCTATTTTACCCCTCTCCTAGAATACGCCTATATAAGCGCTGTAAGCCTAATCTATACTAGGTGATGAATCGCCACTTTACAGATCCGTGACGAGGGTCCGTGTTTCTGAGATCGTCAAGGATGCCTAGTGCGCTTAAACGGGGTTCAGCTCTGATATAGGTTTCTATCAGTTGATGTCATCGCTTCATCTCTGTTCCCCTGCATCGGTCTTGGGTTTGCATCACCCTTAGGGGCGTTCGGAGGTGCCCCTGGACCCCCACATCTTGAGTACCTGTAGAACAAGTTGATGCATGCGATCACGTCTCTATCACCTCTGAATCCACACCTACCGCATCTCAGTACTCTACCACCGTTATCCTTTAATCTGCTTCCACAACTCGGACAAGCAGATGAAGTTCTCATCTGGTTCACATACCTGGTCTCAAGCCCTCTCTCCAGTGCTTCGTATTCTATAGTGAACTGCATCTTTCTGTAGAACCATAGGGATAGCTTCTTGCTGAGTGAGCTACCGCCGTTGACTCTATCCCTTAGATGGTTCAAGTCTTCCAGCACTACAACAGCTCCATACCTACTAGCTATCTCTGCTACTCTATCACCCAGCTTGTGAGCGTGATCCCAAGCTATGCTATTTATTCTCTCACCGTGCTTCTCAATGGCTTCTTTAACTCCCTAAGTTTTGAGTAGAACATTCTGTGCAAAGTGCTAATCGAAGGAAACCCATCCAGGTTCCACAGCCTGTTCACTACTAGTTGAACTGCATCACGGTAGAGCTTCAGGAACTCAATTAATGCACCGTGGTCATTGCTACCCTCGGGGAGAGCCCTTATCTTGAGGATTTCAACAAGCTCCCCCTCCCTCACCGAGTAGCTCACCCCATCTAGAACTATAGAGTAGAGCTTATAATCCCTTCTCTCCAGTATCCGTATAGGTGGATATATATGGCTAGAGTTGAAATCATCAAGTGTAGCGTTATAAAGTACAGGAGAGGGGACTACGTCCTCTACCCACTTGGCAAAGACAAGGAGAAGATAAAGCCCCTACACGGAAAAGAAGTCTACGCGCTGATCATAGCTGAAGAATAACAACAAGCAATATAAACCACCCATATAAAAACCAAAACAGTTACGCTAGGCGATGAAGACCGATGGGAGTCGGATTAAAGGGTGAAGAGGTTATCCCCAACCGAGCTCTTATATACTTGGGGGAAGGAGCTTGGAGAGTATTATTACCAGCGCAACGAAGATCAGCGACACCAGTATGATTAGTTGGGGTTTTAAAGCTACCTTTAATTCACTCTCTTCGAAGAACCTTATGAGCCCTGCTGCTGACGTTATAGATGGTGTTTCTCTCCTCTTCTTGCTTTTTTTGCTACTCATGTAGCCATGCCACCGAGTCACATATATTGCTAAGCCTATTTAATACTATTCCTTTGGTGAACATGCGTGGACATCAAGACTGCACAGAAGTTCATCAAGCAAACCTACTACGAAAGGGACTCCTCAAGAGGCGTTTATTCCACTTTCACGTGGTTCGTGGAAGAGGTCGGCGAGCTTGCAGAAGCGTTGATAAAAATGGACAAGGAAGCGCTAGAAGAGGAAATCGCCGACGTTTTTGCGTGGTTATTGAGCGTTGCAAACCTAGTTGGAGTAGATTTGGAGGAAGCGTTTAAGAAGAAATATCTGACCGGGAAGGGCTTCCTTGGATCCCTTTAATAGATTTAACTATTCTCGCCGCCAGCTGGGGGTCTTTTTCGACTACCGTTCCTGTTACGATTATATCTGCACCTGACTCTGCGAGCTTCTTGGCTACTTCAGGGGACCTTATACCGCCCCCTACCATTATCACGAGGCTTGCTGCATACTTCTTAGCGAAATATGGGAATTCTGAAGGTACTGGTTGTTGTGCACCGCTTCCAGCCTCAATGTACATGTACTTGAATCCGAGCATCTGAGCTGCCATAGCATATGCAGCAATTATTTCCGGCTTATTCCTCGGAACTGGGTATGCCCTTCCTACGTGCGCGACCGCGGAGTCTTGATCAACTACAACGTATCCCGTGGGAAGGGCTTCAAGGCCGTATTTAACTATTATAGGCGCCGCGAGGACCTGCACCTGCATTAAGTAGTAAGGTTCGAGAGTGTTCATTAGGACCATGAAAAGCACGGCATCGGCGTTCGGCGTCAGGCAATTAACGTTTCCGGGGAAGATCACTACGGGCAGTCCGTACTTTTTAAGGGTTTTCACGGTAGCATCCGCTTCTTCGGGCGTTACTGCGAGGCTACCACCGATGAGAAATCCGTCCGTGCCTGCACTGACTACCTTGTCTGTTACATCTATCAGCCTGTCAAGGTCTTCCACGCGCTCTGGATCGACTAGCGTGAAGTGAAGCTTTTCCCCGCTTAGTATTTTAGACACTATGTAGTCGTGTACTCTACCCAATTTGCGCACCGGTCAGCTAGAGCTTTATTTTAGCCCTTCCACTATTATATAAGTCAATGAACTTCGCGTAAACGTCTACTGTCTGGTAGATAGCTGGTATATCGGCGAAGTCTTCTTCGTCAAGCAAGCCACATGTGCCACACGATATAACTGCATAGGCCCTGTCTTCGCTTTTTTTCTTCACAATTATACTCAACGTGCGCGCAGCGCACCGTGGACATTCAAATACCGCCGGAATTCTAACAACTCTTTTAACGACCTTTCCCCTCTTCTTCCTCCTACGCCCCAAGCTTACCCCCGTGCATACACCACATAGTAATATATTATGCAATGTGAAATAATATTTAGCAAAAATATCTAACTAGCCTGCACGGCATTGTTAGAGTAGCTACAGTTCACCTCGCCCTTCTTCTGAGCTTCAGTGACATGCCTTCATTTAAAATCTCGAACACGATATCATATGCCTCTTCGGGCGTCACGCTGAGAGTCAAGTACTTATTCCTCTTAGATGCCATATAGACTCCTGCTTGGTGTTTACAGTAGCTTGATGTTTTGTTTATTACGGTTCTCATTATGAAGTCCTTGCAACTACAAAATACACCAGGGATAATCAAGTAGTCCGATTCTCTGCCAAGGTACACCCAGAGGCTTTGCGTGTAACTACCTACTCGTATAGCGAGCTTAATGAATCTCAGTTCGTAAACAGCAGGCATTATGGACTCACTTTCTCGTTCAAGGAGCCTAGCTAATGCATTTTTCGTTTCTCTAACAGACAATAGATAGCACCATGTATGAATGGGCCCGCGGGGATTTGAACCCCGGGTCACGGGGATTTTCGCGCCGTGGACCCGAACCCCGCATCCTAACCAGGCTAGACGACGGGCCCTACTTATTTAATAGAAAATGAGGAGTAAAATATATTGCTTAATTAAGTGGTTGCCTGTGTTGTTTATTTAGGTTTGCTTAGGTGTTTTTGAATAGCATGGGTATTACCGCCACGGCGTTAGAAAAGTTATCGAGAGGCACGGTAACCGTTCTCTACCACCCCTTTTATTGTTTTTATCTTCCTGAACTTCTAGGATCGCTTACCGTATATTCTGGCGGCGAACGATGTTACTATTGCTACGAAGTCCTCCACTAGTTCATCCATGTATCCCTTCTCACTCTCCTCTACAACCTCTACTCTAACACCATGTGACTCGAAGAACCGTGCAAGGTGATCGAAGCCGAACCTAGTAAGTCTGTTGCGGAATTCCACCACCACGATGTCTACGCGCCGAGCCGGCGAGTGTCGGTTACTTTTGAACCGTTGCTAATAGTATAGTAATGAACCTGGCTATCTGGTTGAATGCCGCGTTTAAGCCCTCTACGGAGTCGAGACACTTCCTAGTTATACTTTCGGGTATGGGGCCTCCGCCCATCCACTTGCACGGCTTTGTCCATACTAGTTTTTTGGTAAGGATAACCCCCTTTCCACGTCTTACGTACACGCATATATCATCCACTTCTAGTAGGGTGTTCTGGACCTTTCCACCCTTTTCCTCTATCCATGCCTCTAGACAAACTGCTTCCCAAAAGCCTTTCCAGCTAGCCACTAGTTCACCGAGGTTGTGCACGCCGTTCAAAATATTTCTTATTACGTTGTTTTCGGCAAGGTGAAACTCTGTTTTTAGCCTAACTACGTCGTACGATAGTAACTGAGGTGAAAACCCATTTTCTCTTAGCACTTTAACCAGTCTTGAGGTCTTACCAAGCTCACTCGTAAAATCTACTAAGATGTTCAGCTTCATAGCCCCCAAAATTACCCTGAGAGTTTCTTAATCCAGTTCCAGTTATCTTCAACGTACTTCCTTATTTCACTAATTAGCTCGCTGGTAATCGCCCTAAACCTACCTTGTAGCCTAATGTAATCTTCAACGGGCTTTCTTTTGGCAGGATCAATATATGGCTTGCTAGGACCAGATATAACTAACTTGCCGTTGTGGTATTCGTAGAGGATCCACAGGCCCGTCTCAACGGCTAGCTTTGCTATTCTAACCGTGTACTGCGGCTCGAACCTCCAGCCCGTGGGACAGGGGGCGTGTATGTGTATGAACCTAAAGCCCTCTATGCTTTTAGCTCTTTGAAGTTTACTGTATAGGTCATGAGGGTATCCAATACTCGCCGTGGCGACATAAGGCACTCCGTGCGCCATCATTATCCTTGCAATATCTTTCTTGTTTTCCACCTTACCAGTAGGCGTGGTAGTAGTCCAGGCGCCCCTAGGGGTAGAAGAACTCCTCTGTATTCCGGTATTCATGTAGGCCTCGTTATCGTACATTATGTAGATAATGTCTTCGTTTCTTTCAGCTGCACCGCTTAAGGTCGCCATGCCGATATCTGCTGTACCTCCGTCACCTGCCCACGCTATGACGTATACGTCATTTATATTCCTCGCCTTGAGGGCCTGGGCGATGCCGGATGCAACAGCGGCTGCGGACGCGAAAGGCACGTGAACAACGCTCATTCTAATAGAGTGTCCGGGATACGTACCTAGAATTACCGATGTGCAACAAGCTGGTATCGATAGTATTGCTTTCTCGCCGAATACGGCTGATACTACCTTTAAAGCTATTGGTATCGGGCACCCCGGACACGCGGCATCTCCCGGTAGTACACCCCCTCTCGCATCGTAAGGTAGCGGCGGCCTTCTTTTAGGCTCCACGCTACTCATAGACTTCACCTTCTAATACGCTCCCACCTGAAGAAGTTTCTTTCCATCTTACCGGCTTCAACCATGTCTACGTAGGACTTAATCATGTTGTAGAAGTCTTCGGATACGACGTTGACGCCAGCTATCCCCGCGACAATGTTCGCCATGTGTGGTAGGTTTCTAGTATACAGGGATAGCCCTGTAACCATGTCAGTGTAGATCTGGCCCCAAGCACCAAAGCTGATAGCCCTGTCAAACACCACTACTCCTTTAACGCCCCTCACGATCTCCCACACGTCTTCCACGGGGAAGGGCCTATAGAATCTTATTCTCAGGGCTCCAACGGGGTAGCCGTCATCCCTTAGCTTGTATATCGCCTCTATCAAATCACCGCTCCAGGCACCCATGATTACTGCTATGTATTTAGCATCGTTACACTCGTAACAGGATATAAGGCCTCCGTACTTTCTACCGAATAGTTTGCCATACTCATCATCAACTCTCTTTATGACTTCCTTGGCGTTTTCCATGGCCTCTTGTATACCGTAAAACATGTCCTCGGTGTCTTCCGGGAAAGTTAGGCCGCCTAGCCCCAGCGGCTCTGATCCGTCGATCACGTAGGGCTGTTTTCGCTCCCCCAGCCACTGATCTACCAACTGCTCATCAGGTATTTCCACGGGCATGGTGGTGTGGCCTATGATGAAGCCCTCTATGCCGATCATTACTGGTAAGTAAACAGCGGGGTCCTCTCCTATCTTGAATGCCTGGAGCGTTAAGTCAAATGCCTCTTGGTTATCCATGGCGTATGCCATGATCCAGCCCGCATCTCTCTGATCCACGAAATCGCTGTGATCAGGCCAGATGTTCCACGGGGTATTGATGGTTCTGGATACTATGACCATGACAACCGGTATCCTGGCGCGTGATACCCAGTGAACGAACTCGTGCATATATAGCAATCCCTGACTACTGGTGGCTGTAAAGGTCCTTACACCGGCTACGGCCGCACCGAAGCACGCTGCAAGGGCCGAGTGCTCCGACTCTACTCTTATCATGCGTGCGTTCAATTCTCCCTGTTCTACCATTTCCGCTAGTTTCTCAACTACGGGTGTTTGTGGTGTTATGGGATACGCGGCTATGACCCCAGGCTTCGCCAACTTAACCGCGTACGCGACAGCGTAATTCCCTGTTAAAGCTACTTTCAAGCCCACGGCTATTCACCCGTTTCGGGTACCATTGTTATGGATCTTGCAGGACAGATATCCGCGCATACTCCACACCCCTTGCAGTATTCATAGTCAACTACCGCGCCTGTTTCGGGTTCAACCTCTATGGTGCTAACTGGGCAGAATATTTCGCACTGGTAACACCTAGTGCATTTTTCTACGCTAACTACAGGCCTTAAGTTCCTCCACAGCCCGGTTTTCCCCGCTACGCCGATCATGGGCTTCGTGAGCGGTAGCTTATGATTACCAAGAGGTTTTATAACCCTCACAGGGCTTACACCTCGCCTAGAAACGCTGTTTCCTCGTACGCGGAACGCGCTGCTTTAACATTCTTTTCACCCAGTCTTGACCCGAGGTAGTCTAATATAGCTTTCTCGATGCTCTGCACGGAAACGATCCTTGTCGCCGCCGCCAGCGATCCCAAGATCGCAGTGTTCACCAGGGGCCATCCCGCGATCACTAGGCCGAGATCGCGTGCAATTCTAGTAGCATTAACGGTATACACCTTGACGGCGCCCGCAACCGTTAACTGTTCTTTATCTATATGTCTAAGCGCAGTGTTCACAATAAGAACAGCGTTGTTTCTAAGCCTAAATCGCTTAGTTATTCCTAGTTTTAGCAAGCTGTCGTCGAAAACCACTAAAACGTCCGCCTCATTAAACATTCCATGTTTCAATACTGGCTTATCACTTATTCTGGCGTACGCTGTTACTGGCGCTCCTCTACGCTCTGCACCGAAGAAAGGAAAACCCTGTCCATACTTATTTTCGTATATTGCCGCCTGGACTAGTATATTTGAAGCTGTTACTGCTCCCTGCCCACCTCTACCTAAGAATATTATTTCATGAAGCAATAATTACACCTATGTATCATATGTAAGAATAGAGAGTTTATATATACAGTCTAGCATCCCAACTACCGCGCTAGTTCTCGCATTTTTCAAAGCCTTGACATTAATAATCTAAGCATGAAATATATATCTCACTAGGCGGGACTATGACAATTTACTGGGAGAGATGCGATTTCTGCGGGCAACACAGGCCCGTTAAAAAATGTAGTATTGTACCAGATATTTCAGTTGACATACATTGCTGTGTTTCTTGCCCCCTGTGGATGGATAGATGCAAGACGCCAGCATGGAAAGTCGAAGCGCCATTAATGGCCTCTGCCACCAGGAGGAGGGCATTAAGTAGTGAAGAGAAAGAGAGGCTACTCAAGGAGCTGACCTCGCTACTCAAAGAGGGCTAACAGTGGGTATGTTTAAGCCCTACATTCTTGGCACGATCCAATACGTCAGTTTCCCTCCACCAGCTAGTTCATACTCTATTTTCAACGGCTTACCGGTATCGAAGGATATGATAACGTGCTTGGATGCCTCCGCGGCTCCGGCAGCCACCATTAGCATTTCAATACTATACGAGACCCTGGCCTTCTCAACAGTCGACGCCAGGAGTATGAGGGGGTTTCCTTCTCTCAGTTCACAAACGTATTCTTTCTGCTGCTCAACCGACCGTATTATCACTTTTCCATCCTCGTAACTAAATAGCGCTTCTTCTCCCACGAGTTTTAGGTCTCCTACGAGGTCCTTGAAGTCTTTTGATAGCATAGTGAACGAGATTGGGAGGTCAAGCTGTAGTTCTGGGACAGGTTCGGGCGGCCTTGGTATCAAGGGGACTCCGAATTCGCGCTCAATGCCCGTTTTTCTGTCCTTCAACACGAGGACTAGCTCGTCTGTCTCTTTGCTAATAGTTAGAAGGAGGGCGTCATTTCTACTCGCTCTACGGATGATCTTTCTCAGCTCCGTTGCCGAGGTAATGATAGTCGTCTCCTCGTCAACGGAAAATTCTTCGAATACGAGGCTTGGAAGCGTTAGTACTGCTAACATCGTCTTGTCGGGACTAAGTACCTTTATGTCCATACCGTTGCCCGTTACGTACAACGGGAATTCGTCACTGAGTTTTGAGAGCGCCTGCACTGCTTTTTTAAGCTTACTCGCGTTTGGATAAAGAACTTTAAACATCGTATCCCCAGAGTTATCTATGAGACGAGAGTCAGATATAAAAAAACCGGGTTTTAACACATGAAGATCACCATAGTGTTAGACCTGGCAAGGTACCCGCACATCAGCTTAGAGCGTGATTACGCATTAAGGTTCATTGAAGTTATAATGAGAAAGCACGGTAGTACGAGGGATCTTGAAGAGGCTAAAAGAATAATACTAGGCTTTGATGAGTACTACAGCATAGCACACAAGAAGTCTAATGGGTATCTAGTAGTAATAAAAGACCCCGCTGATTCCCTGCGCGGAAGGGTTATCGTACATAAGGTTAAGTTATTAACTGAGCACGGTAAAAAGATCGTAGAGCTCATACTAGACAGGAGGGCCCCGAGAGAACTGATCATATCGTCTCTGGAGGAACTAGGATTTACCGAGGTGGAGTTCACCAGTATATAGGCAGTTGCTCTTCTACTTACTACCCACTTTTCTACGCGATTTTCGTGCCTTCTTCTCCTTGACTTTGGCCGTCTTCGCCCTACGTTTAGTTGTCTTCTTCCCTTCCGCCTCTTCTGGTTTTCTTGAGGGCTTCACCGTGACCATTGATTTAAGGTCCTCTATTGATGCCTCACCATGAAGAATTCTATGCCATAGCTTCGTAATGTCGAGAAGTAGCCTTAGCTGATCTATTAGTATCTCTCCCGTTTCTTCCTCCGCCTCTTTCCCCCTTCCCACTTCTGTTTCCACTTCTTCCTCTTCTCCACCTGGCATAAAACATGCACCTACGCAACATTAGGCTCTTTGAGACTTAAATACCGAGCCGACCGCTAGGCGGACTTGCTCCTCGTTAAGAAGGGCGATTTAACGACGAAGATCGCATCTACGCCTGTCGCGTGTATCATAAATGTGTGGGGTGCGAGCGTTCGGATGGCCTCTGCCACAACTAGCGATTTCTCTTTCACATCTAAGCCAGCAATGATCTTTGAGGCTTCTTCGACGCTTCTAGGTTCATTTAGTACAAAGAATACCCTAAGCCCCGCGTTATCCACCAGCACTTTAGGAATTCTCCTTATCTCTTGAGAAACGACGACTATTGAAAAACCGAACTTCCTACTCTCTGCAAAAAGTCTCGATAGAAGCTCCCTCGCGAGAGATCTCGGTAATAGACCTCTCGCCTCCTCAATTACGAGCATCACTTTCTTAGTTAACCTAGTAGTGTACATCTTATTTATTAATGTGTACATTAACGTATCCAGGAATAGCGCTCGTGCGAAGTCGCTCGATAGACCAGTCATGTCTATAATGGCGCTTTCTAAGAGCAACTCCTCTACGCTAAGCCACTCGCCCCCGCTTATATGTTCACTCAGTAGAACTATGTATGGAAGTAGCCTGTTGTACTCCGGGATCTCCTTACCGAGTTCCTTACAAACCCCTACGAGGTCTTGTAACGTGGGTGGATCCCTCCTCCACGTAGCCGGATCCCCCGAGGTAATGCCTTTCAGCTCATAGGTCTTCATTATCACCTCTTCGAGCATTTTCCTCTGCAATAAGCCTAGCCTAAATGTTACTGATACCGCGTGTGCGAGTTGGAGCGCTCTTTCACGAGGAGATGTGTTCGCTAAAACCAATGGGTTTAACGAGCACCTGGAAGCATCTATTATTTTGCACTTAATAAAACTAGCGAGGTCTTTATACTCCCCGTGCTGGTCTATGATCAGCACGTTGTGCCCGTAAACTCTACTGGATTCCAGCACTATATGCTTGACAAGTGTTGTCTTTCCAGAGCCCGACGAGCCTATAACGATTATATGTGGAGTGTTCAGCTCGTTGAGGTCAACATACAGAGAGTGTTGTACTGCCCGCCAGTACCAGGCTCTCCTGCCCTCTCCTGAGAACCTGGCACTTTTTCTGAGTTTTCTGTACGCGTTGCTAGGATACCCATAGGTTAGAGTGGCAACAGCCTTCCCCAAGTATAACCCGCGTTTACTGGCATAGAGCGCCCTTGATGGGTATAAGGCGCCACTGGTTCTTTCCATGGCCATTAGCGAAATCAGTGGCGCTAATCCAAGAACTCCAAGCCCCGAAGTAAAGCCCATTATAGCGCGGTCGGCGGTACCCGATAACTCCTCACTCACGAGCATTACCATAAAGAGGAGGATTACCGGTACCAGTGCATTGTTCACCACGATCACGTAAATATCCGTTGAGTACGCCGAGAACGAGGTGGCGAGTACGGATATCACCCCCCCAATGTGGGGGATCAGGAGAACGAACAGCTCGTTGGCACCTACTTTAAACCCTACACGACTCTTCACGAGCCTCTTGAACTCTAGTGCAGTGCTCGGTAAACCGGTCACGTGTTTTACGATGACAATTAGAGGCAGGGATAACATTAACCCCGCCATTTCCCTGAAGAGCAACGCGTTGTTCACATGCTCATAACCCATGGAGACGAGGTACACTATGAAGAACGTCCTGTTGAGCAAGGCTGAGAGAGCATTGTTTAGTAATATGAACGATACCGCTATGTGCACCGCGGAAACAATTATGTCCAACCACGGCGTTATAATACCCAGTGACGCGGAGAAGGCTGCCTCAGCTGGGCCCTGCACCGTGAGCAGGAGAACTAGTAAAAGATTGCATAAACTCGACGCCAGCACTTTAATCAAGTTTAACGCACTAATCCCCATTTCCACCATCTAGTACTACACGCAAAACCACGCATTCCTGAAAATTTATAGTAAACTAGCTCTACTTATAACTTCGGTTCAGGAGGCCCATGGATCTTAACAAGATCGCGACCTGCCTCAAAGAACTTGGTTACCAGAAGTTAACGGAAATTCAGAGAAAGAGCTTAATTGAGTTAAGCAAAGGAGACAGGTCGCTTGTAGTTGTAGCACCCACGGGAAGCGGGAAGACGGAAGCAGCTGTTTTCCCAATAATGCTCAAGACAGCGTCTCAGAGTAAACGAGCTATAACCGCTATATACGTAACTCCTCTTAGAGCACTAAATCGGGACATTGAAAGAAGGCTTAAAAGAATAGGCACTTGCTTTGAACTCGATGTCGCGGTCAGGCACGGCGACACCCCCTCTTCCATAAGGAGAAGCATAGCGAAGTCGCCGCCACACATTCTGATAACTACGCCGGAAACGTTCAACTACATTATTATAAACGAGGAAATACGCCCCTACCTAGGGAACCTTGAATATGTTATAATTGACGAGTACCGTGACATGCTTGAAAGTAAGCGGGGACTGCTACTTCTAACCGTGCTGTACCTTTTAGAATCTTACTTAAACAAAAGTCTCGTGAAGGTAGCGCTTACTGCAACTCTTCAAGAAGAGGATAAGGCGTTAAAACTGATTTCACCAGGAAGTGCGCTACCTGTAGTGATGCTCAAAGACCCTTCTACCAGAGATCTCGAACTAAGGGTTATGGTTCCGGCTTGCAGGACGGAAGTATGTAAGAAAATACTTACGCACGTTGACGATGAAGCGCTTGCGGCCAGGCTGGAGAAGATTGTCGAAAAAGCATTAGAGGAAAAGTCCGTAATAGTGTTCACAAACACGCGATCCCTAGCTGAGAGCCTGAGTACACTACTTAGAAAACAAATAGAGGAGCTTGGATTGGAATTGAAGCTCGATGTGCACCACGGAAGCCTCTCCAGGTCGCACAGAGAAAAGGTGGAAACGTGTTTCCGTGAAAAAAAGCTTAACATGCTCGTTTCAACTTCAAGCCTGGAACTTGGAATCGATATTGGGCATGTCGAATACGTAATGCAGTACATGTCTCCACGCCAAGCAGCTAGGCTTATTCAACGAGTAGGTAGGAGCAGGCATAGACTCGGCGATGTAAGTAGGGGGCTGATCATAACTTCCAGTAATATTTTACACCTACTGGAAGCGCTCGTAATAGCTCGAAGAGCCCGTAACGGCCTCCTCGAACGGGAGGTTATAATACCCAAACCCCTTGATGTTCTGGCGTACGCCATCGCATTGTACACGCTCTTGCATTCCGACGGCGTACCTCTCGATAAGCTGTACAATGAAGTTAAGAGGCACCCCCTATACTCTGACCTGTCGTTTGAGGAGTTCAACGAAATCGTAGATTACCTATTGTATACGAGAATAGTAAGAGTGAAGGGGGAAAACAATGTCATAATTCCAACTAGGAAGACTAAACTATACGTTTACAAGACGTCTATGATACCGGCCACGAGGGACGTGCACGTAGTAGATGCTGGTTCGGGGGGTAAAGTGGGCGTCCTCGACGAAGAATACGTTGTAACAAACTTAGACCCAGATAGTGTGATAGTACTTGCCGGGAGGCCGTGGAGAGTCGTTAGTTACGACGAGAGGGAGCGCAAGCTCTACGTAGAACCAGCAAAGACGTCTGCGGAAGAAGTAATCATACCCCATTGGGAAGGGGAAAATATCCCCGTAGAGTTCTCGGTTGCGCAAGAAGTTGGCGAAGTCGTGAAGTACATAAAGGAGCACGGAGACCTTCCCGAGGACCTAAGAGAACTCCTAATACTAGAAGAGCCCATCGACTGCTTAAGGCATGTTAGAGAGCTCGGGGATAGCGAGAACATATACATCGATCACCTGGAGGAGTACGGATTAGTTGTAGTTAACGTATATGGCGGAAGTAAGGTTAACGCCCTTATAAAGGATCTTGTAAAGTACACCTTGAAGACGTCCTACCCCTATATAAAGGTCCAGGCCTATTCAACGCCTTATGCTGTCTACATACAGCTGGCGGGCATACACGTACCCGGCCCGGTTAAAGGCCCAGTACACGCGGTGTATGAGGTCATTAAGAACCTGAAGACCTATGCGAATAGGTCACTCCTAGAAAGAATTGCTAAGGACAGCTCTGCATACTTGTGGAGGATATACCAGGTAGCTCAGAGGTTCGGGGCGATATCACCCGATTCAACCTATGTAAGTAGAAAACTCCTCGAAGCATTTAGTGACACCATCATAGGTAAAGAGGCCCTTAAAGAGGTGTTCTTTCGAGATTATGATATAGATTCGTTCATAGAGCTGGCAGAGCGTGTTGCTGAGGGAAAAGTAAACGTAGTGCTAAGACGTTATAGTAAACTACAAGAGCACCATATAACCCTACTGCGCTACATTGAAACCCCGCTCATTAAAGAGTGGCCATCGCTCGATACTAATAGCTTTCTAGAGCGATTACTTAATAGGCGCGTATCAGTAATATGCCTAAGGTGTGGTTATCACAGAGAAGCCCGGGCCAGGGAGATCGTTGAACTAAACGAGTTCTCGTGCCCTAAATGCGGTCTTGCGACTTTGACATTGGTTAAAGGAGATGCCAGTAGGGAACTTGAACTCGTTAAGAAGCTCAGACGTGGAGAGAAGCTCACTCCCGAAGAGCAGAAACTACGTAAAGACCTCGTAGAAAGGGCAATTCTACTCTACAGGTACGGTGACAAGGCTGTCTTAGCATTATCCGCTCTGGGTGTAGGAACGCAGGAAGCAATCAGGATCATCAATAGGGTTTTAAGCGGTGCAGACCTCGTGACTGAACTTTACGAGTGCGAGAAGAGGTTTCTTAGGGTAAAGAAGTATCTGAAGGAGAAAGGGGGGACGGTGAGTGATTAAAGAAGTGGTTTTCTACGTGTCTTTCTTTTAAACGACTTGTGATCGTTAGTGATCAAGGGGGCAACGACCTTCTCCACTAGTTGGTCACTTATAGGACAGACCTCTATGTAGACTCTTGCGTTTTTATCATCGAGTGTACTAAGTGCTATAGGGCCTTTCAAAGTTAACTTTACTAACCCCCTTCCAGTCCATAATACGCAACTACCACAGAACACGCAACCCTTCATTCTATACACAATTTTAATCACATCTACGAGATCTTCAAAGGAGTGCTCGTTGTAGGGCAATACCTTAATGTAGTTGCCCTGGATCTCGAACACGGCGTTATTTTTCTCGAATGTAAGTGGATTTTCGCACACTCGTTTAAAGCCCATGCTAATTAAGTTCTCGATGAGCATGTCACCTAACTTCTCCGAGAAGAGGTCACGGCTAAATTTAACCAGCAGTGAATTGCCAGTAACAACGGCTTCCACGGGCTTTAACCCTATGCTGTTTTCTTCTAGCCTCTTCGAATACTCCTCTTTCCAGTTAATGATGTAGCCGGGCAGGCGATGGGCCACCCTCGTCTTAGCCGTTGCCGGGCTAAGCCATCTCCAAAGACCCAGTCTAATCCATTCTGGCGGCATGTTTAGTTTCTCCCTCCACCTTTCGAGCACGGCTTCCCAAGTACTCCACAGGTCTGGGTAAATCCTCTTGGTGTCTTCGAACTCGGCCAGAGCGCACGAGGGGCAAAGGTAGCATCCAAGCCTATTAAAACCCTCCTCGTAAAGCTTGTTATAGGGTAACTTGTACTTGAACACGTATAGCCAGCACGCAAGCTGGCTCCAGTACTGAACCGGTGAGGTACTCACCATGTGGGGTATCCACCTATTGCGCCAAATCAGGGGGCTCTTCGCTCTATCCAAGGACTCGTAGGCACGTTGCCCCACGATATTGAACGCGCCACCAGGCCACAGGGTTTTAGTCAGCTTAGCTATGGGTACAAGCTTAGCTACTTTACAACACCAACGATAGTCCTTGCCCGGAGGCCCGAAAACTTCAACTGCCTTCCAGAATATATCGCCCGCTGATGCAATGTGTAATTTGTAGCCGTAAAATTCAGCCACTTCCTTTACGTTTTTCAAAGTCTCCGGTAACTCCAACCCCGTATCATTGAAAACCATGTCAAGGTCGCCGTAAGCCCTGTGTGCTAGGTCTAGTGCTACCAGGCTGTCTTTACCGCCTGAATATGAGACTACGGGTTTCGATGCCCCACCAAATCTGCTCTGAAGCCTCTTTAAATACCTTATTGCCTTTTCCTCCATAAGCTCTAGCCCTTCACTATTGCGGTTAAGTACATCATGTATAGTAGCGGGCTTATTGCTTGTTTCGACGGGTAAGGACCGGTCGTGAAACGCCTTCACAAGTACAACTCCATCACTACTTACTTCTCCGATTCCCCGTATATCATACTTCTCATCAACTACCACGACCTGCCTACTACTCGTACTTATTCGAGGTGCCAGTACCTTACCCGTATAGATGGGGGGCTTACATTTAATTGTATCTATGATGTTTTCTTGAACAGCTATGCACGCTCCTTGATAAGTTAGCCTAAACCTCCACATGGATGAGTAAGGATCGTAGTATAGCTGGCCCACCACATTGCCCGAACTCACAACTTCATACATTACGTCCCAGTGGGGTATCTTATTCAACAGCACAAATTTCCCTTCAATAAGCCTAAAGTACAGTTTCTCGTCCCCGAACTCGTATTTTACCGCTGCCTTTAACTTTTCTAAGTCACCACGAAATGCGGGACGGGCATCTCCCGGCTCACCTAGTCTAAGTTGATATAGGAGATCTATTTCCTCCTGTCTAGGTTTAATTACCGGGACGTTATTCCATGGATCCCAGTATATCTTAACTGTCCGCGGCCATGCCCACCTCATTTTAAAACCCTATGAAACAGTTTCGCTAATCCCCCTTACTTATCGAGCATATGTATTCTTAGGGTGTTTTAAATGGACCTCGTGGAGTTTGTGAAGGGCCTTATTACGATCACCGTCATAGTAGCCTGGTTCATTTTCCTATTAGCATGGGCTGTGGGCTGGCTGATCAAGGGGCTTCCTATACCGTTTCTAAGAATTAAGAAGCTGGGTGGAAGGTTCATTGAAGATGCTGTATGGGCTGCATTCTGGCTTGCAATGGGAACCACCGTTTTCGCAATAATAGCCTACATCACATCATCATTTCAAGCACCTATGCCTCAGCCCCCTCAAATGCCGTGAATGTGGGCAACATGGACTTGCTGGCACTCTCGTTTTACCTGTCCGTGTTATCGTACTGTACTGGTCTAGCTATAAGGGCGTTACCGGTACCCTTCCTTGCTATTAAGAGGCTTGGCAGGTCTCTAGTTACAGAAGGCGTGTTTTCCTGCATACTCACCTTTTCGTACAGGACCCTCTTGTACTCAATAGACTTCTTCAGCCGTCTCCTGGGATCAGACCTAGCTCTTTACACCACATGGCTTACCGAGAGGGTAGGCGTGCTCCTAGCCCTTATCGCGGTTTTAAAGGCCGTTGGAGTGCTCCTAAGTAAGCTAGGGCTTGGTTTCTTTGCCCAAGGCTTCATTAGCCAAGTAACGGGCCTCATGACGACTTCTCTGACAACCCTCATAGCGACGTCTATTGTCTACACGATCATATACTCCGCTTCCCCGTTTCTCATAGCACTCGGAATAGTACTACACGCCGTGCCCTTTAAACTAACCAGGAACATCGGGGCGACTATAATCGCCATCACGCTTGTATTCTCCGTGGGAATGCCCTTAATGCCCCTGTTTGTGAGCACGTTTTCCAACATGTCAGGGTCCCTCATTACATCAAAGAACCTCTGCACGGCGACAATAATGCTCGTGGATGCGTCGGGCACTCCCTTTGGGCAAGCCGTTATCGAAGGCTATATTGAGGATGCACTAGTTTACCGGTACAAAGTTGATGGTAAGGGTGTTCTCGTAGTTGACGAGGTGCACGGATTCCCGTGTACCGATCACGTGGCGAGATTCGATATTGCTGGTAATGGGTATTTAGTGACGCTAAGTGGCGTTACCGGTAGAAACTGGAACTTAGCTATAAGCATTCCCAACATACTAGCAATAGCCGCTAATCGCTTCATGCTATTCAACGGGTCTATCGAAGTTAAAGAGGTGCTTAGAAGCAGCGATGGAGTGGTACTCATTTTAAACGCGTCCACGGAGTCATCGGGTTTCAAGCTCTACACGGAATCCAATGACGTGTTACAAGTATACATTGACAGCGAGACCGTGACGCCCCTAGGCGTAGAGTCGCTGGATTGGTATGGTATACGTTACACGGTGTACACCTACATCCTTAAGCCTGGTAATCACCGTGTGGAGGTGTACTTAAGCTATTACTCCACGACACCCATCAACGTGGATTTATACCCTTACACGATCGCCGCGCTTGGGTTAGACCCCCTTGCACCGGAAAACTTATTGTTTTACGTAACTCGGATGTTCATCGAATTGACTGTCCTTCCACTCGTGTATATAACCATGCTTGGTGCGATTACCCTCAACGTAGCCAGGCTTCTGGGTGGAGCGTCCACCTCCATAGCGAGGATCGTGGTGAACTACTAGATGAGGCCCCGGGTCAGTGGACTGGTCCTAATAATTCTTGCTTTAAACTGCATACTCCAGTACGCCTTCACGGGAGAGCTCGCTCATGTATTCTTGTCACTGGCCTTAATCTGCGTCGTTACGTTGGTTACCAAGGTGTATAAACATAATGAAAGTTCTGAGTAAAGTAGTATCTCTACTCAGCACGATTGAGCCTAGTGTAATGCTAAGTGGCGTTAAAAAAGTAGAAATAGAGCCTCCCGACCTCGTCATCTACAAATCTAACGATGTCTTATTAGCGAGATTCCTCGTGTGCAGAGAAGTCGACTACTCGGTACACGAGTTCTCTGAAGGCGCTTTGAAAGAACTCGTAGAATCCTACATAGCACTATTAAATTCCCTACCCCAAGGAGTACACTTACACTTAGTGAAAGAAGAGCTGGATACGAGCGGCCTCCTCCACAGGATCGCTAACGAGATCTTGAACGTCCAAGCGGACCTCCACAATGTCCTAGAGGAGTCCACTAAGGTAAGGCTCAACATAAAACTTGACAGGCTAAAAGCTCTTTACACTGCTCTACTGGATGGTAAGCCGTTTACCAGGATATCGCTCGTGGTGTCTTACCGCGTTAAATCACGAAATAAAGATTCCGCTAAAAGCGTTGCTGATTACTACGAGTCCCTAATAGTGAGTAGCTTTAGCAAACATTATGGGCTCCGGTTGAGTAGAGCCGCGCGAAACGATATCGTGCAGATCCTTTTAAGCACTATTGGTCTCATGGATAAGCCCTCTATCAGCAAGGTCGAAGTGGAAGTGGAAAGAATAGCGTACATGCAACCTATGAACGTGGACGAAGCACCATCACTAGACAGGCTTATCATACTTGGCTTCGAAAAGACGAGCTCCCACCCGGTAGGGGTGAAGATCGAAGACCTGTACAGGCACGTTGCCATTATAGGGCCGACGGGACGGGGCAAGACGACACTACTATCTAGCATCATCGAGCAGATCGTCGCCGAGAACTTAGTTAATGTCGTTGTGATGGACTTCAAAGGGGACTTAAAGAAGTACCTTCCCGGTAAGGTGTTGGACTCGCTGACACCGGATAAGGCTCCAATAAACATCCTCGAGAAGCCCGCCGAGATGGAAAACGCCGATTGGAGGGCGTTAGTGGTGGAGGCCTTGGCGTACGCGAGTGGGGCTTCCAGGGAAGCGGTATTGAAGGCGCTACTGACGATTGAAAGTGAAGGTAAGCGTGGCTTTATCAACCACTACCATGTTTCCGTTTTACTACCTTTCATCGAGTTCTTGAGGAATAGGGCCGATCACAGCCTGCTGATTAGCCAGCTCGGTAAAAGCACTTTAGTAGATGTGGGTGGTTACGGTACTGTTTTTCAAAACGCATACGTGTCTATGTGCATTGGTTTAATCAGGTATTTACTGCTTAACAAAAAGGAGAAATTACAAATGATACTCGCCATAGATGACGCATGGCGTATCTTGCAGTTAAAGACGCTCACGGAAATAGTCAGAGAAGGTAGGAGCAAAGAACTGGGTGTTATAATTTCGACTCAGAGTCCTGGCGACCTCCCCGACGAGATCGCAGAGAACACGTATAACGTGGTGCTATTTGGTTCAAGAAGCAAGGAATACCTTGAAAAGGCCGAAAAGCTTATTGGTGTAAAGGGAGATCTTGCTACCCTGCTGACAAAACTCAGTATTGGGGAAGCGCTCTACGTTAACGCCCTGAAGAAGGAGGTCAAGGTAATAAAGACCTACCCCCCAACAACGCTACGAAATACATACCAAGCAAGTCGTAGCAGTAGCTAGTATGCGAATATACGCTTCGAATTACGGTAAGCACGTAAGCGGGTGCCCGCTTAAAGCTTTTAACGGCCTTTTAGGTTACACGGAATAGAGCTTAAGGTGAACGTACATATGGGTGGTAGGCAGAGGACGACTATATTTTTGATCAAGGAAACGGTGAAAAAGGAAAAGGGAGAGAGTAAAACCAAGGAAGCTAAGGAAACGAAAAAGAAGTAAAATGAAAACTAAGTATTAAAAGTGAGGGTAAAGTGCGTAATTAATGGTGGGTGAAATCACAACAGTTCTGCGCGTCGCCCTACCTACAAGCATTCTCTCGGTTGAACACGCCCTCGCGTTAAAATCCATAAGAATACACCAAGTTGCACGCTGGTCATCCATTTTCGGGGTCTATGAAGTAGTCTTCTACAAGGAGCCTTCAACAACTAGCAGGGAGTTTAAAGAGCACAAGGCTATAATAGAGGACCACTGGAAATACTTCTTCACACCGCCTTATTTAAGGAAGCAGCTAGTACCCTTTAAGCCTACATTAAAGCACGTTGGTATCTTGCCCCCAATAAGGCTTGAGATATTCAGTGTAAGTCAAAGACCCAGAGCTGGAGAGCTGCGACTAGGCTACGTGTTCAGGGATGTAGACGGTGAAGTTAAAGCGCTAGTTGGGGATAACGAGCCCTACGTAGTATTGGGTAATTGTAAACAAGACGCCGGGATACTACCAGTCATTGTGAGAAGCGAAAAAGAACGCATCGTAGAGTGCTCTAGTGAACCGGTGTATGTGGGCCCGCGGCTAGCATTCGCTAATTGCCTTAAAGAGCTGTTAGAAAGGTATAGAAAGGTATCAAAGCACCTAATAGCAACTGATAGGAAGGGTGAATACCCCAGCACAGAGCTCGTGGAAAGCATGCGTGGCTGTGACATTATGCTATTATTTGGTAGCCCTCAACACGACCTCTTCGAGATAGCTAGCCAAGAAGGGTTTGCCCTGCGCCGCTATGTGGACTACGTGTGGAACACCGTGCCACGCCAGAAAGTCGTTACCGTTAGGACGGAAGAAGCTCTCATCATAACCCTAGGCATAGTAAATGCCTTTTTAAGAGGTATTTAACTCGCGTACTGATTGAAGTATAAAAGGTTATAAATTAAGAGTAAATAGAGCGCATGGGAGTGCTTACCTAGTTGAAGTGGGTGAAGGGAATTGGGTCACAGGAAGCTGAGCGCGCCAAGACATGGAAGTCTCGGTGTAAGGCCTAGAAAAAGAGCCGAAGAGCTGACCCCTAGAATAAAGTCTTGGCCCGAGAAAAGCTGGTTCGACATATTGTTGGAGAAGTACGGCGTGGATGCTTCTAAAAAAGGAATAGCGTCGAAACCAGTACTACTCGCTTACCCGGCTTATAAAGCCGGAATGACGCACGCACTCATAGTAGAGGACAGGCCTAACACGCCGTTTACGGGCAAAGAGGTAATTACGCCCGTGACCATACTAGACGCGCCGCCAATAGTGGTGATCGGGGTTAGGGCCTACACCACAAATTACGATGGCTACTTAAAAGCCGTAGGCGAAGTTTGGACAAGCCCCGTAGACTCCGTGCTTAAGGCAACGGAACAGTTCTATGCCCGGAACCCCCTGTGGGGCATGGAACCGAAAGAAGTCGTTAAGAAGTACCTCCTTGGACTCCGAAAGGCTAACCATGGACTCGTTAAGCCCGATCCCAACGGCGAATACGGGTTCAAATTTGTACCCGAATTCAAGGAGGATGACTTCAAGAGAGTGTTCAGCGGCAATGTGGTTGACGTCCACGCGATCGTGACGACCATACCCGTGTTATCGGGAATCGGCAAGAAGAAGGTAGAGGTGCTTGAAATAAAGATTCACGGGAAGGACATCAACGAGAAACTAGAATACGCTAAGAGAATACTTGGATCGTACTTAACACCCTTTGACGTGTTCGTAGAGGGCCAGCTCGTCGACGTTATAGGCGTCACTAAGGGACACGGCTTTCAAGGCGTAGTAAAGAGGTTCGGTGTTAAGGAATTACCAAGGTGGCATAAGCATAGAAAAGGCAGTAGAAAAATAGGTACTCGCGGCCCCGCATTCACGTACTCCATGAGCGAGACTCCTCAAGCAGGACAAACGGGTTTCCACAGAAGAACCGAGTTTAACAAGAGAATACTCAAAATGAATACGAGCGGCCTCGAAGTCGTGGTTAAAGGCGGATTCTTGCACTACGGACTTGTATATGGGCCGTGCATTTTACTTAGAGGATCAGTTATAGGACCTACAAAAAGGTTACTCGTACTCAGGCACCCTATAAGACCCAGACTCGAGTGGATACCGCTCTCCGCCCCTAGGATAACGTACATTAGTCTTGAGAGTAAACAAGGTGCATGAAGCCGTGACGCGCGTTCTTACAGGTACCAGGGATCCACACTTAGAGGGGGCGAGGTTAACGGTACCAGTATACGGAGTTTTAGGGGATGTAGTCGGTGAGATGGAACTACCAGAGCTTTTCTACTACCCCATAAGAAAGGACATTATTAATAGAGCGTTCTTATCGGCATTCACAGCTATGATACAGCCCAAAGGCAGAGACCCCTTAGCCGGCAAGAGGACAACTGCGAGGTACTGGGGCGTGGGCTACGGGTTGGCGAGGGTCCCGAGACTGCCTAGTGGTGTAGCTAGGTTTGTAGTATCAGCTAGGAAAGGCCATGCCGCGTTTCCGCCGAGAACTGACCGTAGAATACACGAAGAGGTGAATAAGAATGAACGGTACATGGCGATAGTATCGGCGCTCGCTGCAACCTCCAGGATCGAACTAGTCAAGGCTAGAGGGCACGTATTTAATACTGAAAAGCTCCCTGTAGTGGTGGTTAACGAGGTCGAGGATGCGTACTCTAAGGCAAAAGACTCGAAGATCTTCCTCGAGAAAGTCGGCGTATGGGACGATATCAAGAGAAGCTATGAGAAGGTAAGGATTAGGGCTGGAAAGGGCAAAATGCGGGGTAGGAGATATGTAGAGCCTCGAAGCGTGCTCTTTATACTAACTAGCTATCGCTGCCCCTTCGCCAAGTCCGTGAGGAACTTCCCTGGAGTGGATATAGCGACACCAGGTAACCTGAGCATTCTACACCTAGCTCCGGGAGGTATTCCGGGTAGGTTAACGGTGATCACGAAGAGGGCCCTCGAAGAGCTCCTAAACAAGTATAAGGTGATGTACATATGAGCGGCGATGAGCTGGAATACTTAGCAAAGCTAATAAAACGACCGGTACAAAGTGAAAAGGCCCTATCACTTATAGATAAGCAGAACACCTTGACATTCATTACCGACATTAATGCTACAAAGCATGATATAAAGCGTGCCGTGGAGTACTTGCTTAATGTCAAGGTAGCCGAAGTCAAAACGCTGATAACCCCTAAAGGCGAGAAGAAGGCGTATGTGAAATTGCACCCCGAGTACAAGGCCACAGAAGTTGCAACAAGACTTGGTATAATGTAGGTATGAAGAGGTGTCATTATGGGTAAGAGGATTATAACTCAAAGACGCGGAAGGGGGTCGCCCACCTGGAGGACGCCAGATCACCTGCACACCGCACCGGCAAGATACCCCGCACTAGATCCCGGTAAAACCTATAGAGGAGTTGTCAGAAACCTCATTCACGATCCAGGTAGATGGGTTCCAATTGCCGAAGTTGAGCTGGAATCTGGACAGGTATTCTATATTCCTGCTGTAGAGGGCTTGTACAAGGGGCAAGTAGTACACGTTGGTCCAAATGCCACGATCGCCAATGGAAATATACTGCCTCTAGGGCTTGTACCCGAGGGTACCCAAGTGGCGAACGTGGAGAGGGTTCCTGGAGATGGAGGCAGGTATGCCAGGTCTAGTGGAACGTATGCTATCGTACTAAGTAAAACAGGTGATAAGGTGAAGGTACAACTACCTAGTGGGAAGGTTGTAGAAGTTTCGAGTAATGCCAGAGCAACCATAGGCGTAGTAGCTGGTGGTGGCAGGCTCGAAAAACCTTTACTAAAGGCCGGCGCCGCGTTCTACAAGTGGAGAGCGAAGAGCTACTGGTGGCCTAGAGTTAGAGGAGTGGCTATGAACCCTGTATCGCACCCGCATGGCGGAGGTAGGCATGTAGGAAGGCCGACAACAGTCGCTAAAACGACTCCACCTGGTCGTAAGGTCGGGCACATTGCCGCTAAAAGAACCGGTAGAAGGAAGGGTAAGTAGCCGTGTCTCCCAGCATGCTTTTTAGGCGTATAATGCTAGATATCTTCCAGTAATGTGCTTTTGGGTGGGAAGGTGTCACAGGCGTCTCAACAGCAATCTAGGCAGTACGGCTTACCCCCGCACTTACAAGATATGCCACCGGAGTGGAGAAAGTTTAAATACAAGGGTAAGGCCCTCGAAGAAATACTTAACATGTCTCTTGATGAATTTGCGCAACTACTACCCGCTAGACAAAGACGTAGCTTGTTAAGGGGCTTTACTAAAGCGCAAATAAAGCTCTTAGCGAGGGTGAGAGAAACAATTAAGAACCCGGAACTAGCCAAGAAGGCTGTAATTAAAACTCACGTGCGCGACATGATTATTTTGCCGGAAATGATCGGCTTAACATTTGCTGTTTACAATGGTAAAGAGTACGTGCAGTTTAAAGTAACGCCAGAAATGATTGGACGCCGTCTCGGAGAGTTCAGCCCTACGGTGAAGCGGGTTACTCACGGCGAGCCGGGCTTAAAGGCTACTAAGAGCAGTAGATTCGTGGCGGTAAAGTAGGTGCGATCATGCCGACCTGGCACTACTCCGTCAAGTACGCCGATGAATCTAAGATCGCGAAGGCGGTGACATTTGACGTCCCCGTATCAATAAAGTACATGCGCGAGATAGCAAGTACCATTAAGGGCATGAAGCTTCTCGAGGCGATCAGGTTTCTAGAGGACGTAAGCAAGCTTAAGCAACCCGTGCCATTTAGGAGGTATCATGGTAAAGTTAGTCATAAACGGGGATTAGCTGACAGGTTCAAGTGGCCTGCTGGCAGATACCCCGTGAAAGGCGCGAAGTATGTACTAGAACTGCTGAAAAACGTGAAAGCAAATGCTGAAAACAAGGGCCTTGATGCGAGTAAGCTGGTGATAGTGCACGTGGCTGCGCATCGAGGCATAACCATTAAGAGGTATATGCCAAGGGCGTTTGGACGTGCAACTCCCAAGTACAGGAGAACCAGCCACGTAGAAGTAATTGTAAAGGAGGTGACTTAAACGTGGTAGGCGTGGGTCCCCGTATAAAGCAGTATTTCCTCTCATACGGCTTAAAGAAGGTAGTCATTGACGAGTTCTTAGCCAACTACTTTAAAGACTCCGGCTACGCTGACGTAGAACTCTACAAAACCCCACTAGGTCACAGAGTCGTAATATATGCCGAGTATCCCGGCAGGCTCATTGGTAGAGGCGGCACCATCCTCAAGAAGATAGCGACGATCTTGCAGACTAGGTTCAGGCTTGAGAACGTCAACATAACAGTCTCGCCCGTCACCGATCCCGACCTAAACGCGAGGGTTGTGGCGTTTAGGATCGTTAGAGCGCTTGAAAAGGGCATACCGTTTAGAAGGGTCATAATGTTCATGATCCGTAGAGTGATGGAGGCCGGCGCCCTGGGTTGCGAGATCATTATTAGCGGGAAGCTACGCGGCGAGAGGGCAACCTACGAGAAGCTAAAAGCCGGTAAAGTGTACAAGGCGGGCGACCCAGTAGACTATATTGTTGATAGGGCAGTCGCAAGGGCCTTATTAAAGCCGGGCGTGTACGGCGTGGAGGTCGTGATCGTTAAGCCGGGTGTTAGGCTACCCGATCAGGTCGAGACAAAGGAGCTTTCACCAGCCGAAGTGGAGAGAATAAAGCAGGAGGTGGGTGTAGCCGGTTGAAGGCAGATGAAATACGTAGAATGAGCGTGGAAGACAGGTTGAAAAAACTCGAAGAGCTGAGACTAGAACTTGTTAAGTTGAGATTACAAGCTAAAATGGGATTACTCAAAGACACCTCTAAAATAAGAAACACCCGGAAAGACATCGCGAGAATATTCACAGTAATGAATGAAGAGAGAAGGAGAGCACCGCGTTGAACATCGGGATCAACGAACACAACATATACTTCCATGAATTGATAGGGCTTAGAGTTAAGATTTTACAGTACAGCGATACTGCATTGATAGGTTTAGAGGGACTGATAGTGGATGAAACCCTTAAAACGCTTGTAATAGAGAAACGTAACCGTGAAAGGGTGAGGGTCTTTAAGGCCAACGCCGTATTCGAGGTCACGCTTCCCAGTGGCGGAAAAGTAGTTATTAAGGGTATTGACATTATTGGGAGACCATGGGATAGGCTCAAGAAGGTGCTTTCAGCTAGAAGAAGGTGAGCTTCGTGAGTGTACCTGGAAGGGTCAAAAACATAGGTATACCGGGAATCAACCCGCCGGAGAGGGAGTGTAATGACCCGAAGTGTCCGTGGCACGGGCATTTGAAAATAAGAGGTACCATACTAAGAGGCGTAGTCGTGAAAAGGAGAATGCAAAGGGCCGTTGTTGTAAGGCACGAGTACCTACACTACATTCCAAAGTACATGAGGTATGAACGTAGAAGAAGAAACATACGCGCAAGGCTACCCCCGTGCATTGACATCAAAGAAGGTGACGAGGTAATAATCGGGGAGACCAGACCCTTAGCTAAGACAATATCTTTTGTGGTGCTCGGTGTCGTTAAAAGGAGCGGTGGGGGTGGTGGGTAATGGGTGCAAAGCGCGCCGTAGCGGGTAAGCCTGCTTACTCGAGGAGACACATAAACACGGGGCTACAGGTATCTTCTACAGTAAAAGTAGCCGATAATAGCGGCGCGAAAGAAGTAATGATCGTTGGCGTTCCGGGGTACAAAGGTAAGCTGAGGAGAGTGCCGTGCGCTGGCGTCGGAGACCTAGTTGTTGTAAGCGTAAAGAAAGGCACTCCTGAGATGAGGAAGAAGGTGTTCAAGGCAATTATCATTAGGCAGAGAAGACCGTACAGGAGGCCTGATGGTACGTGGGTAGCATTTGAGGACAATGCCGTGGTAATACTGACGCCTGAAGGCACGCCTAAGGGCACGGAAATACGAGGTCCCGTGGCTAGAGAAGCGGCTGAACGGTGGCCTCCAGTCGCGAACCTGGCATCGATAATAATATAGCTTATCGGGCGAGATGTCATGCCTTTAAGGGTTTCCACTAAACCTTCCCTTCAGAGAAAACAGCTTTACAGCATGCCTTTACATCTTAGACATAAGTTATTCAATGCAAGGCTTTCAAAGGAGCTGGAGGAAAAGTACGGTATTAAGCGGCTTCCAGTGAGAGTTGGCGATGTTGTGAGAATTACAAGAGGTGATTTTACGGGACATGAAGGTAAAGTCGTGAAAGTAAACTTAAAACGCGTGAGGATATTCGTAGAAGGCGTACAGATGAAGAAAGCTGATGGAACACCGGTGTACTACCCGGTACACCCAAGCAAGGTCATGATCGTCAAGCTCGACACCTCCGATAAGCATAGATTAAAAATCATTGAAAGGCGGAAGAAGTCTCAAGTGGTGAGCGCTCTCGAAGAAGGCACAAAGGAGGGCGGTGAGTGACCGTGGCTAGGATGGGCAGTAGTAGGCACTTAAAGGCGCTGGTAGCGCCGGCGTTCTGGCCCATTCTCAGAAAGGAATATAAATGGGCAGTTAAACCGTCGCCAGGACCACACCCCATTGAGAGGTGCATTCCACTATTAATCCTCGTACGTGATGTGTTGAAGTACGCTAAAACGGGGCGCGAAGTACGGAAGCTGGTTGCCGAGGGCCATTTTAAAGTTGATGGGAAGGTTCGAAGAAACTACAAGTTTCCAGTTGGACTAATGGACGTAGTGGAGATCCCGAAAACGGGGGAGTCATTCCGGTTAGTACCGGTTCCCACCAAGGTTTTAGGACTAGTCAGAATAACCCCTGAGGAAGCTAAGACTAAGCCTTGCAGAATAGAGAACAAAGTCACGGTGAAAGGGGGGCACATTCAGTTAAATCTCCACGACGGTAGAAATGTCCTAGTTAAAGTATCGGATCCTAAAAACCCCGTGGAGGACATCTATGAGCCGCTCGGCGTGGTGGTCCTCTCACTAGAGGATAATAGAATACTCGAGTACATTCCGCTGGAAAAGGGCGTGATCGCCATAGTATCGGGCGGTAGGAACGTTGGTAGAGTTGGTAGAGTCGTGGAGATTATCCCGGGTGCTTTGAAGAAAAGAAAGTATATTGTAACACTCGAAGACAGGTTTGGCAACCTCTTCCAGACAAGCCTAGAATACGTTTTCCCCATAGGCAGAGAAAAGCCTGTAATAACATTACCTGAAGGGGCATGGTGAAATGCTCGCCCTCCAACTCGAAACCGAGAACGAGATCCTCAAGAAGTGGGAAGAAAACCCCATGCTAGCGCCTAGACTCGCCAAGGTAACCGTTAACGTGAGCGTGGGCTCGGACATCGAGAGGTTAAAGAAAATAGCAAGCACTCTCGAAGAATTAACGGGACAGAAGCCGTCTTTTCGAAGAGCCAAGAGGACAATAAAGGAATTCGGTATTAAGAAAGGAGAGTACATAGCTGTTAAGGTAACGCTTAGGAAGGAGCCCGCTGAAGCCTTCCTGAAAAAGGTCCTAGACGCTGTGGGCTTTAGGTTAAAGGCGAGTAGCTTTGACGAGTTGGGGAACGTGTGTTTTGGCGTAGAGGAGCACATTCGAATCCCGGGAGTTAAGTACGATCCGGAGGTTGGAATATTCGGAATGGACGTATGCATAACCATCGAGAGGCCCGGTTACCGGGTAATGAGAAGGCGCCGAGCAAGGTCCCATATACCTCGAAGGCACAGGGTAAACAAGGCAGAAGCGATGGTTTTGCTTAAAAAGCTTTTTGGAGTTGAAATAGTTGAATCGTAGGGTGCGTGCTTATGGCTAAATTCAAGCCACCTAAAGTGTATAGGCATGGACGCGGAGTACAAGAATGCCAAAGGTGCGGGTCAAAGGACGCCGTAATACAAGCATACAACCTTTACCTCTGTAGACAGTGTTTTAGAGAAATCGCGCACACTATGGGCTTTAGAAAATATAACTAAGGGGATACCATGGTGGTCATGGATACACTTGCAAACCTGCTCTCAGCAATATACAATGCCGAGTCAAGAGCCAAGAAGGAGGTAATAACATGGCCTGCATCCAAGCTAATACTAAATGTACTCAAAGTCCTACAGAAAGAAGGTTATATCGGAGAGTTTGAGTACATCGACGACGGTAGATGGGGTAAGATACGGATACAGCTACTAGGGCGAATAAACAAGGTAGGGGTGATCAAGCCTAGGTTCCCAGTAAAGTACAAGGACCTCGTGAACCCACCGCACTGGCTAAGAAAGTACCTGCCTGCCTACAACATTGGAATCCTAATAATATCGACTCCTCAAGGCGTCCTATCCCACAGAGAGGCTATTCAGAGGAAAATAGGTGGTATTCTCTTAGCGTACTGTTACTAAGCAGGTGTAGTTCATGGTCAAGGCTCTGCACGTTAGTAAAACCGTTAAAATACCTCCGGGAGTAAGCGTTGAGGTGAACGGTTTACATGTTAAGGTAAAGGGACCTAAAGGAGAACTTGAAAAAGACTTTAGCCACGCGAGAGGAATTCTAATTATGGTTAGAGAAGATAACGAGATCGTCGTTGAGGCTCATAGAGCGGATAGAAAGCTCAAAGCCTTGGTCGGAACGACGGCTGCGCACATAGAAAACATGATTGTTGGCGTAACAAAGGGCTTCAGGTATAAGCTGAAAATCGTGTACTCGCACTTTCCAATCACCATCATCGTCGACGAGAAGAACAGGGTAGTGCGGATTAGGAACTTCCTCGGGGAAAGGGCAGACCGGATCGCCAGAATACACGGTAACGTAAGCGTACGAGTAGAGGGGAACGACGTAGTCGTCGAAGGCATAGACATCGAAGAGGTGGGCTTAACGGCTGCCTCAATTGAACGTGCTACTAAGATAAAGGACCTCGATAGGAGGATCTTTGCCGATGGGATATACATATACGAGCGGGGTGTCACGGAATGAGCACCCAGGTGGATAAGTACTTCGAGTGGTACTTGAAACTAAGAGAAGAAATGAAGCGAAGAAGACCAGAGTTCTTGAGGCACCTCTGGTGGAAAAAACCAAAGTTTAAGAACGAGCCCAAGTGGCGTAAACCGAAAGGTATAGATAACAAGATGAGGTTGCAACTCAAAGGTTATCCGCCAATAGTGAAAGTGGGCTATCGGGGACCAAGGATAGTACGTGGTTTACACCCCCAGGGAGCGATGCCGGTAGTCGTGAACTCTGTTAGCGACCTCTCAAAATACGATCCGGCAAAGCACATCATATACATCGGTAGGAGTGTTGGTATTAAAAAAGCACTTGAAATCTATAAAGTGGCTACTGAAAGAGGATTTCGGGTGGCTAACCCATTCAAGCCACTAGTCAAGGGTGCTTAACGGTGACCGATGTATCGTTACAGAAAAAATTAGCGGCTAAGTTGCTGGGAGTCGGCATTTCGAGGATCAGGATAGACCCGGAGAGAGTTAACGACGTAGCTCAAGCAATTACGAGAAGGGATGTGGAGAGGTTGATAGAAGAAGGTGCTATATGGGTTGAACCAGAGCACGGCTTAACCGGGTATAGCTCCAAAATTAGGCACCTCAAGAGGAAAAGAGGGCATAGACGGGGTCAAGGCAAGCGCGAAGGGAGTAAGGATGCCAGAGCGTCCTCGAAGAGATCATGGATTAATAGAATTAGAAAGATGAGGACCTTCTTGAAGTACCTGCGTGACAAGAATATCATTGACGGGAAGACCTATAGGAGGCTTTACGCGCTCACCAAGGGAGGGCACTTCAGCTCCTTTACTTCGCTAAAGTTATACCTCAAAGAGCATGGAATAGTTAAAGACTTGAAGTAAAGCCGGTGACCGTGAATGGCGAAAGGCCCTAGATACAGGGTTCCAAAAAGACGTAGACGAGAAGGCAAAACAAATTACCATAAGAGGTACGTGATGGTTTTATCTGGCCATCCCAGGTTCGTAGTAAGGAAAACTAACAAGTACATATGGGTGCAGGTAATGGTATTCAGGCCCGAAGGAGACCATACGGTGGCTGCCGCGCACTCGAGGGAGCTTGTCACGAAGTTCGCATGGAAAGGAGGGACGTCGAATACTTCTGCAGCCTACTTAACGGGTCTTCTTGCAGCTCTTAGAGCCCTTCAAAAAGGCATTAAATACGCCGTCCCGGATGTCGGTTTACATAAGCCCGTTAAAGGCTCGGTGGTGTTTGCAGCAATAAAAGCAGCTAACGACGCGGGGCTTAAAGTCCCGGTTAACGGGAACGTTACCCCTTCACCTGACAGGATATGTGGTAAACACGTAGCTGAGTACGCGCACATGCTCAAGGAGAAAGGCGCCTTGGAGACTAGATTTTCGGAATACCTTAAACGCGGCCTTGACCCCGAGAAACTACCTGAACACTTTGAAGAAGTAAAAAACGCGATTCTTAAGGCTTATGGTGGGTGAGGTTTATGTCTTATTCGCCCATGCCCGCGATCGATAAACAAGCACTTGAAAAGTGGGTTCCACGCACGAAAACCGGCAGGCTTGTCTTAGAGGGTAAGGTGACTAGTCTACGTGATGTGTTTGAAAAGAACCTGCCACTACTAGAGCCCGAGATCGTCGACTACTTATTACCAAGCCTCAAGTATGTTCGAATAGACGCGAAAATCGTGCAGAAAATGACTGATGCTGGTAGGAGGTCTAAGTTTCAGGTTGTCGTGGTAGTAGGTGACGAAAACGGTTTTGTAGGTATAGGTATAGGTAAGGCGAAACAGTACACAGAAGCGCTGGCTAAGGCAGTAAGAGATGCAAAGCTGAACATCGCACCCGTAAGGCGTGGTTGCGGGAGCTGGGAATGCAGGTGTAGTGAACTGCATTCCCTCCCATTCATGGTCATGGGTAAGTCTGGTAGCGTGAAGATATTACTAAAACCGGCACCTCGTGGTACGGGCCTAGTAGTTGGTGACATCGCTAAAGTAGTTTTACGCTTAGCTGGTATAAGAGATGTGTGGTCCGAAACATTTGGTGAGACGAGAACTACGCTCAACTTTGCAAAAGCAGTCATAGAAGCCCTTCATAACACTTATAGGTTCGTAACTCCGGCCGACTGGAGTCGGTGACCCGCCGTGAGTGCAGCGCCTATATATGCAATAGTGAGAATACGCGGTCAGGTTAACTGTCCATACGATGTAGAGTACACGCTAAAGTTACTGAGGCTACACAGGAAATACCACTGCGTCCTATACCCGGCAAGCATGCCGGGGCTTGAAGGTATGTTAAAAAAGGTAAAGGACTGGGTTACGTGGGGTGAAGTTAATAGGGATACCTTAATACAACTACTGTACGCTAGAGGGCGTGCATCTAGGAATAGAAAACTGACTGATGAGTATGTAGATGAAAAACTAGGACACCTGGGAATAAGGGGGGGCATACCAGCGCTTGCAGATGCGATTTTATATGGCAAGGTAATGCTACACAAGATAGATAACATCGTGAAACCAGTATTCAGATTACACCCCCCGAGACGGGGGTTCAAGGGATCCGTTAGGAGGCTCTACGAGCAGAACGGGGAAACAGGATATAGGGGGATCGCAATAAATGACCTAATTAAGCGCATGCTCTAAGGTGGTTTACATGGTCATACGCAGAGAGAAGAAATCACGTAAATTACGGGGTAGAACGCGTACAATGGGCTGGGGTAGGGTAAGCCAACATAGGAAGAGCGGTTCAAGAGGGGGGTTTGGCGCTGTTGGTTTTCACAAACATAAATGGATATGGGTGATCAAGTACGCCCCGAACTGGTACGGCAAGCACGGATTCCGAAGCGTGCAGCAATTAAAGCGGAAAACGAGAGCTGTGAACGTTGGGGAATTAAATGAGCTTGCACTAGACATGCTTGCGAAAAATGTTGCCATTAGAGAGGGAGGATTCGTAGTGATGAACACCATTGAGCTAGGTTACGATAAGGTTCTGGGCAGGGGTAGGGTGACAGTGCCGCTGAAACTGATCGTCAAAGAGATTTCAGAAACGGCTAAGCGAAAGGTTGAAGCTGCCGGCGGCGTCGTGGTCTCATCTGGAGAACCGAGTAAATAGGCTTAATCCATTCTCGTACTGATGCCTTATTCTGCGACTTAATTAACCTCTTAAACATTCTAATAATTCAGCCGCTAGTACTGCGGGAACCCCTAAAAATCTGCGCACAGGTGTGATTGCATGGGACTATTGAAAATCATGGCGGATGCGGCGAAGTACGTCCCGAGCGCGCCAAGGCCCACACGGCGAGTACCACTACACGAAAGGCTTCTATGGACTCTTCTAGCATTAATAGCATACTTGTTGATGGCGCACACCCCGCTCTATGGCATCAGCCAGACCGCGCCTGAACAATTCATGATTCTACAAGTAGTATTTGCCGCGCACAGCGGCACGTTAATGGAGCTTGGGATCGGGCCGATCGTCACGGCGGGCTTAGTTATGCAGATCCTCGCCGGAGCTAAGCTCATAGACCTAGACTTGACGGACCCGGAGGACAGGAAGATCTTCACGGGAGCCCAGAAAACCCTCGCACTGGTCCTCGCAGCTGTGCAAGCAGCAATGTACGTCCTAGCATGCAGGTACTGGCCGTTCAGGGGCAACCCGATAACGTACTGCACAGCCGGGTGGCACTTGAGGGTCATCGTGGCGTTGCAACTATTTGTTGCGTCTATTTTCATAATAATGCTGGATGAGATGATCCAGAAGGGTTGGGGTCTGGGGTCTGGGGTTTCGTTGTTCATTTTGGCTGGCGTCGCGACAACGGTATTCTGGAACATATTCAGCCCCTTGCAAAGCAACGGCGTGTACATAGGCTTCGTACCCTATGCAGTAAACGTTATTGCAAATAATGGCGGCGTATCTAACATTGTTGTCAGACCTGGTGGAAGGGACTTAGTGGGCTTAATAGCCACGTTTGCAGTAGCCTTCATACTAGTTTACTTGAGTAGCATTAGAATAGAAATACCGATAACCTCTCCGAGGCTGTACACGATTAAGAGCAAGATACCATTACAATTCCTCTACGTAACCAATATACCAGTACTTTTCATTGGAATACTCTACTCTAACATGATAGTGTTCGCAACAATGATAAGGACTTACTTGAGCGGCATAGTACCAGGTAGCCTCGTTGACATGCTAGCAGTGTACGATGAGAACGGCAGGCTGGTGGGAGGATTAGCGTACTATCTGGCGTCTCCACACGGCTTACTCAACGCACTCTCGGATCCAAGGCACCTGATCATATACAGCGTGTTAGTGTTGGTACTCGCCATAATCTTCGGCTTGCTATGGGTAGAGGTGGCCGGTTTAAACCCTGCCAATCAAGCACAGCAATTAATAGAAAGCGGCTTCGAGGTCCCGGGCTTTAGAAAGAACCCCAAGATACTTGAACAGATACTCGCCAAGTACATATACCCCTTAACGGTCCTTTCATCGATCATAGTGGCGCTAATAGCAATAATCTCCGACATCCTCGGCGCCTATGGCAGTGGTACGGGGCTCTTACTAGCTGTAGGAATCCTGCAACAGTACTACGCATTAATAGCATATGAGAGGACGCTAGAATCCTACCCGCTACTAAGGAGGATTATCGGAGAGTAGCCTATGGTAACGCTTTTAATAGTCGGTATAGTCGTGGCGTTTGCCTTCCTCTACATCGCGACTTTTAGACTGATCAAGAGGACCCGCTTTTACCGGGACATAGAGGTATTACACGAGCAAGCCCTCAAAGTTCCTAGTAAGGTCAAGACCAAGGGTGATGTTAGGAGGCTTAAAAAGTACCAGCCCCACCTCAAAATGTTCAAGAGGAGAATGTTTTCCCTAATGTTGCTGAACATGGCAATATTCATGGCCACGTACGCCTGCATGCTCGTGGTGGTGATCGCGATCATCAACTCGCTTTCCACATACTCTATAGACTCACCAGTTTCTATTCCTCTTTTCAGCGCTTACGACAAGGAGCAGGGGAAAGTGCAGGTTTACGTACACGCGCTATTATTACTGGCCCTCGCGCTGGTGAGCTACCCCATATCCAAGGAAATGAAGGTGGGGAGGCCTTCATAGCTGGAGGTATTTAAAGGTTTTACATCATTAGAGCAGTAAGACCGGGAATACTGAGCTCGGCGTGTTCGCCATGCCGCGCCCCATGCATAGGGCAAGGACTTGGAGGCGTATAAAGAAGCGTACACCGGGAGCTAGCTTAACGCTACACTACGAAAAGAGAAAGGCCGGTAAGGCAAAGTGCGCAATTTGCGCTACTGAACTACATGGAGTACCTGCCTTAAGACCGTATCAGATGGGCAAGCTAGCGAAAACCGAGAAAAGGCCTGAAAGACCCTACGGGGGGGTAATCTGCCCTAATTGCCTCGCAAGGGGGATCAGAGAGGCGGTTAGGGCCTCATTGAAACACTAGCATTCAACCACTAAATAGACTTTTCGTAGACAACCTCTGCTAGGGGGTCTTGACTTGGTTAGAATAGTCATTAGTGGTCCCCCGGGGAGCGGTAAGACCACGCAAGCGAACATCATCGCAGAGCACTACCACCTAAAGCACTTCTCTGCGGGGAGAATATTCCGAGAAGTGGCTAAACAAAGAGGTTTAACGATCGAGGAGCTAAGCGTCGTGGCTTTAAATGACCCTTCAATAGACTTAGAGGTCGATAGGAGAACCTACGAGGCTGCTAGGGAGGACAACGTCGTTATAGACGGTCACTTGGCGGCGTGGATCGTGGACGATATCGTGGACTTCAGAATATACGTTACAGCCCCATTAATTCTACGAGTTCTCAGAATAGCGTCCAGAGATGGCGTCCCCTTGGAAAAAGCGCTAAAAGAAACAGTAACTAGGGAGAACACTCAGAGGAGGAGGTTCATGGAGTTTTACGGGATAGACGTGAATGACTTATCAATTTTCGACCTCGTAATCAACACGAAGCGCATTGGTATTAAAGAAACATTCGAAATTATTAAAAAAGCCCTAGAAAATAGACTATAAGAGCACGCAGGGGGTGCGTCATGCCTGCAGTGGAGATCGGTAGGATATGCGTAAAGGTGGCGGGTAGAGAAGCGGGCAGGAAGTGCGTAATTGTGGACATAGTAGATGAAAACTTCGTACTGATAACAGGGCCTAAAGCGCTAAGTGGTGTGAAAAGACGGCGAGTAAACATAAAGCACATTGAACCGACGGACAAGGTTATAAGGATACCGAGAGGCGTGAGTGACGAGGAAGTGGTGAAAGCGATCGAAGAAGCGGGCTTAGTGGACTTCATGAAGGAGGTCGTGAAGCCGAAGCTCTCGCCGTTAAGATAGAGCATACAATGCACGGGTTTTTCCTTGAAACCGGTCACCATTCAGGTGTTCTCCTATGGGCCTCGAGGACAGGGGTATTGCTTTTTTGAACAGGATTGCGGAAAAAGCCGGTTACATGAACGAGTGGGTCAAGGTAAGGGAAGCCGAAACAAGCCCCGACTACGGTACTTTGCCGTACGAGAGGAAAATAGAAGACCATATAAATCACGGAGTTATTAACTTGGATAAACCACCTGGACCTACAAGTCACGAGGTTGTTGCATGGGTTAAAAGAATATTCAATGTACCCAGAGCCGGGCATGGGGGTACCCTAGAGCCCAGGTCCTAAGGGCGGGGAAACCCCAAAGTAACCGGCGTGCTACCGGTAGGTCTCGTCCACAGTACCAAGGTAATTAGCAGTGTCATACACAGCGTTAAAGAGTATGTAATGGTTGCGCAACTACACGAGAACGTTCCAAGAAGCAGGATCGAAGAGGTGGTGGAACTATTCAAGGGCCGTATATACCAGAAGCCCCCCGTGAGGTCGAGCGTTAAGAGGGTAATAAGAACCAAGACCATTTACGATATTGAAATTGTCGACGTGCAGGACAAGTACTTGCTATTGAGGGTTGTCTGCGATCCGGGAACGTACATGAGGAAGCTCGCACACGATATTGGATTGGTATTGGGCATAGGTGCACATATGAGAGAGCTCAGGAGGACCAGGACAGGCCCCTTTAGGGAGGACGACACACTGACGACTCTCCAGGAGGTGAGCGAGGCCGTTTACCTATGGAAGACCTCGGGAAACGAGAAGTACCTCAGGAAAATAGTATTACCCGTTGAGGTGTCGACAGCGCACTTACCCAAGATAATAATACTAGACACGGCCGTGGGTGCTGTTGCGCACGGAGCAGACTTGGCAGCGCCCGGAGTTGCAATGCTAACGAAGAACGTTGAAGTGGACAATACCGTCGCCATGTATACACTTAAAGGAGAGCTCGTAGCGCTTGGAAAGGCGCTTAGAAGCGCCGAGGAGATAGCTAAGATGGATAAGGGGCTCGTCGCTAAGACCACTAGGGTGATAATGCCGCGTAATGTGTACCCTAAAACCTGGAAGACTAAAAACGCTAACTAGTGGCACATAATGCACTACTTCAAGAAGACGCCGGGTAAGCGAGTTTTAATTCCACTAGTTATACACGGCGTTTCACTACAGTTCGTATCTTACACAAGCCTATTCTCCGGCTCATCGGTGGATGAGGGAACACTACTTCTACTCGAAAACATAAAGATGCCTGAGGAAGGAGTAGTCCTGGATGTTGGTTGCGGTTACGGCATTATAGGTATCACGATTGCGAGGCTTAATTCGAAACTAAGGGTGTACATGACCGACATAAATCCCCTCGCGGTTAGGGTTTCCAAGCTTAACGCTAAAATAAATAATGTTGGTGAGAGGGTTACAGTGCTCGAAGGTGACAGATACGACCCCGTAAAAGGTATACTTTTCAACGGAATATACTCAAACCCCCCGCTATCAGCCGGTATGAAAGTGGTAGAAGACATAGTACTTGGCGCAAAAGAACACCTCACTAAAGATGGTTTCGCACAATTCGTAATTGCTAAAGGAGGCAAGTATCTCGCGGAAAGGGCAAAGAAAGTATACAGCTACGTGGAGGCTATGAGTAAAAAAGGTTATATCCTCCTGTACTTAAAACCATAATCCGGGAAAACGTGCCGGGGTGCCCGAGCGGCCTAAGGGGCTGGCCTTGAGAGCCAGTGGGGATATCACTCCCCGCGCGGGTTCAAATCCCGCCCCCGGCGCCACCCCTCATAAACACCCAAGTGTATGCCGATAACTCACCTCAACGAGATCGCGTGAAGCTCACGATATCCTCCACGGGACCAATATACTCGTCTCGGTGATAAAATAGTAATCTTACCTTTCAGCCTTTTTTAATTGCTTCTTCGAGCTACTGAGACCGTCGCAGGTATGACTTTCAGTCTTTTTTGATTGCTTCACGCCAAGAGACACGGTCTGCTCTTACCCAAGATGATGCGCAAAGTAGCATGGACTTTCAGTCTTTTTTGATTGCTTCGCCGTCAATGCGCCAGCAGACATTGAACCACTAGCAATCACTATTCTCACAACCTTTCAGTCTTTTTTGATTGCTTCACATGTTCTTGTATTTAACGATTAATAGTGGATATATATGATATTTTCCACTTTCAGTCTTTTTTGATTGCTTCACCGAATCACCTTGATCTCATTGTAGTAAGAGTATTCGACGGTTACGACACCTTTCAGTCTTTTTTGATTGCTTCGGTACACAAAAACATATGCTGGAGTAGAGCTATCGCCACACAGGATCAGCTTTCAGTCTTTTTTGATTGCTTCACGGTCATGAACCCCTTTGGAGTGAGGTAGAGGTCGGTGAATTTGTATAGTTCAGGCTTTCAGTCTTTTTTGATTGCTTCACATTTTTTAAACAATCCTCATGCCTTTCCTCCTCTCTAGTAAAACCGAACTTTCAGTCTTTTTTGATTGCTTCAGACCGCGTAGAGGAGGCTTGGATAGAGGTGTTATCCGCTGTGTTCGCTCAAGCAGCTTTCAGTCTTTTTTGATTGCTTCAGAGGTGTGCATTGACGCCAAGTACGTCGAAGTCAACGCCAGCAATGTAGAACTTTCAGTCTTTTTTGATTGCTTCGAAGACAGATCTGTACGTCTTCGACGCTGAAACTATCCGTACTTCTCTACTCTTTCAGTCTTTTTTGATTGCTTCGCGTAGACCACGCACGCTGATATCAAGTACTCTCTCGTGGAGTGGATGACTTTCAGTCTTTTTTGATTGCTTCAGTCAAGATAATTACTAGAGATAACGTTGAGTGCGCATTCGTTTTCGTGTATCTTTCAGTCTTTTTTGATTGCTTCTCGTGTCGAGTGAGAAAACTGATAGAGACGGCTTCTACAGGCACGTATTTC
>JAWBQJ010000006.1:0-819 GCA_038845865.1 Desulfurococcaceae archaeon | reverse complement strand
CTTTTTTGATTGCTTCACATTATATTATATGAGAATACTCGACTTCTCGGACTCATTGACCACCGCTTTCAGTCTTTTTTGATTGCTTCGGACGGCAAGATCGCAATAGTGATAACAAAGCCTTAGGGCGAAGCAACATCTTTCAGTCTTTTTTGATTGCTTCACTCCCTTCCCCTTAACCTCTCTACATATTTTTTTCTCTGCAACGAGGAGTTTGTGGATCTTTGTCAAACTTTCAGTCTTTTTTGATTGCTTCGCTGTTCTCAACCACGGTGAGGTAGCCGTGAGCGCGGAGAAGTGCGTTGAGGCTTTCAGTCTTTTTTGATTGCTTCAGCAACTGACGGAGGAACTGGACGTGGACTGGGGAAATGTGGATCCGCGGCTTTCAGTCTTTTTTGATTGCTTCCTGTAATTGTTTTCTACGTGGTGGATTTTTAAGGTTTTCGCCTGGGTTCCGGAAAGTCCATAAAGCATCATCAGGAGCCGGATGATGTTGTGATTGTTGTGTGTCCGAAGCCTGTTGCTCTGGATGTTCCTGTTCCGAGTGTGAGTGTTGTTGCGAATGTTTCCTTTAGTAATGTTTTCGTGTCTATGCCTTTGGCTGTGTAGTGGTCTTGGTAGTGTTTGTTTAGGTAAAGGTTTACGTATCCTATTAGAGCTGGTATGGGTTTTTTGCTTTTTTCGTACTTGATTCTTATTACCTTGGTTGTTCTGTGGATTGAGTAGGGCTCGCCGAGTAGCCTGTGGATAACTATGAGTGTTTTAATAAAAGACCTCCACTTAAGCCTACCCATTATGCATAGATTTACGTAGACCGGC
>JAWBQJ010000005.1 GCA_038845865.1 Desulfurococcaceae archaeon | reverse complement strand
GGTGTGGGTGTTGGAGTTGTAGGTGTTGGTGTGGGTGTAGGTGTTGGAGTTGGTGTTGTAGGAGGAGCCGCCGGAGGCATAGTCACAATAACAGCAGCCACGATAGCAACAATGACAATAATAGCTACGATTATCGCAATAGTTCGAGTGGTTATAGCCTTAATATTACACCACCCATTAATCACATTAATGAAGGTGAGGCTTATATATGCACTTTGTGTTTTCTCTGTGAGAGCCTTACGTCTCTTAATGGGAACTAAGGCGCCAGGAGTCCTATTTGTGCTTTAAAGTGTAGCGTGCTCTTAATATAAGTTCATCTTTTTACTATCTGGTCACGAATTACAGCTTGTTGGTGGTCTAAGTGAAGGCTATAGTGCTCTACGGGCCTAGAAAACTTGAAGTAACAGGTACAAGTGTACCCGTACTGCCTCGAGGCTGGGTTTTAGTGAAGACGGAGCTTGTGGGTATATGCGGCACAGACAAAGCATTCTATACTGGTACCTACAAGTTACTTAAAACACCATTAATACCGGGACACGAAGTTGTAGGCGTGGTGGTTGAGGGGTCGGAAGAGCTTAAAGGTAAACGAGTTGTCCCCGAAATAAACTTTCCTTGCGGTAAGTGCGAGTACTGTAGGCTAGGACTCTACACACACTGCACGGGCAAGAAGACCCTCGGAATAGACCTTGATGGTGGCATGGCAGAGTACTTTATAGCGCCAGTAGAGGCGTTGCACGTATATCCCGGGCCTCCAGAAATGGGTATATTCGTGGAGCCCCTAGCGGCCGTTTTAAGGGCCCTAATGCTTAGACCTCCTAAGCCTGGAGATAAAGTCGCTGTCATTGGTACGGGCAACCTTGCGTGGCTTGTAGTACAGGCACTCAAGAAGCTCTACGAACTGCACGTAGAGCTTGTTGTAAGGGAAGGCAGCGTCAAGGCAAAGCACTTTAAAGACCTTGTAGATGGAATTGTGCATTCCAGCGAGCTCGTGGAATCCACGTATGACGTCGTGTTTGAGGTCAGCGGCGATCCCAACGCGTTAAATACGGCTATTAGACTCGTTAAGCCACGCGGCATAATACACTTGAAGTCAACACCGGGGACGGGGGCGCATGCTAATATGACTTCGATGGTGGTGAAAGAAGCCGAAATAGTGTGCTCTAGGTGCGGTACTTTCAGGGAATTCAAGTACGCCGTGAAGCTACTTGTCGGCGGAAAAGTAGTACCGAGGCTGGACAGGGTCTACAAACTGGACGATGGCAGGGAAGCGTTTGAAGAGTCGCTAAAGCCCGAGTACTTCAAGGTCGCTATAAGGGCTTAGTAGAGTGTAGGCAAGTTTTCACGGCGCCGAGATCGTTTTCAACGCGGTTTCGAGCTACTCTAAAACACATATATTAACACCGTTTTAATGCTTGCTCGTAGCATTATTTTCACTGTTACTTCCTCTCGTCGAGAGCGATCAGGCACAACCTTTAATGACTAACGATTACTCTGTGAGTGCAGGTTATGCTGTTCGTGTGCATAACGGCATTGGTCATCCCGTACAGACGTGGTCCGTTAGACTGCCCCACTACTAAGCCTTCAGAACACTTATGAGTGGTTGCACGCGTACACTAACTAAGTTGTAGCCGAATATCCCGCCTGAAGGCGGGTAGGGGGCCAGAGCCCATTAACGTGTCAATATCGAAAGCGTTTTTACCCAATTAATACTTAGATTACCTGGTATTACTGGGGGTTTTAAATTGGTTTTGGCGCACGGCGTCGTAGCACGCATTTATGCCTCTTTTGACCGCGTTATTAGCCTATTGAGGCCTGAAAGGGAGTTTTCGAACGTGTATATCGAGGTACTTAACACTAAACCCGGAGTTGCCATAGCTATTGGAGAGAAGTATTTTATTAGGGCAGGCAACTATCTAGCTTTAGCCCTCATATTCGTCGAGGAAGAAAGGAGTACCCTAGTTAAAGCTATTGCCACCGGTGGTAGAAGAGGACCTCTGGACCTCTTCGACCTTGGATCCTCGCGAGACTACGCGGTAGAATCCATAACGCGTATGTGCGAAGCGCTAAGAGCGGAGTGCGAGGTGCTTAGAGAGGTAGACTATTTAGATGCTTCAAAGTCAGAAGTGCTTAGAGTAACCTGATTTGGAGTGCGAAGATCCACATCTTAACCGGGGTGTCTTAATTGGGCACGCCAGCGCGTACTTGTTTAAGGAACTTACAGCTAAAAATGTGTTCTCGTCTCGCACGCCGGTTATGTTAGTCTTGGGTCTTCTCTTCGCTACGTGTGGTAACGGCTCCAAGCACTTTACTGAAACCTGCTAGTAGCTCTAACGGTATGACTATTTTTGTAGCAGGACTCTGCGCAACTGCCTTCAAGGCATCTAGGTACTGTAGCAGTAGCGCGTTTGTTCCGAGCTTCGTAGCCGCCTCCTGTATCAGCTCTAGCGCAGTCTTCCTACCCTCGGCCACGAGTATCTCGTACTGCTTTTCGCCTTCACCTTTCTTAATCATGGCTTCTCTCTGCCCTTCCGCTTCGAGAATTGCCGACGTCCTCTTGCCTTCGGCTTCCAGTATCATTGCCCTCTTGGTTCTCTCGGCAGCCATCTGCTTGATCATCGCCTCCTGGACTTCTCTCGGCGGCTTTATCTCCTTGATCTCCACGCTGGTAACCTTAATACCCCACCTGTCCGTGACCTCGTCTAGCTTAGCTCTGAGGGTTGAGTTTATGTACTCCCTCCTGGCCAGGACGTCGTCTAGTTGCATGTCACCTATTATAGCTCTGAGCGTTGTAACGGCTATCCCCGTCGCAGCCGCGAGGTAGTTCTGTACTGCCGTAACGGCGAGCTGCGGTTCGAAGATCTTCATGTATATTAGTAAATCGACATCTACTGGCGCGTTGTCCTTGGTAATGCAGGTCTGCGGCGGGATGTCCAGTACGAACTCCCTTAAGTCCACCTCCACGCCTCTATCAATTAACGGTACTAAGAAGACCAGGCCGGGGCCCTTGATGGCAACTAGCTTGCCAAGCCTGAATATGACCAGCCTCTTGTACTCCGGTATTACCTTTATATGGCTTAGTATTATAGCGAGAACTATTATCGCAAATATTAAAGCCACTATTAGCTCAGCGAAGGGCATTGATAGCACCTCAAGTTATATAGTGAACTGGTAAACACTTAATAAGCATTCAATCCTAGTTAACATAGGCAGATGGTGGTTGGTGCCCTTGGCGCGTCTTGTACCGTTAATGTTGATATGTGTCCTGACAGTCACTGCCATTCTTACCCAAGTAGTTTCCACCGCTAGCGGGAAGGAGGCCGTTTTAATTAGGCTTGACATGGCTGTTGACGGTGGGGCAGTATCGCTCATAGAAAGGGCCGTTAACGACTTTCCTGGCAAGGTATACATTATTGAGATAAACAGCTACGGTGGTTACCTGGCGGCGGCGGATAGGATCATTTCCACGATCGAGAGGTCGGGTTCCCACTGCGTGGCCTGGATACCGCCAGGCAACCAGGCAATCTCCGCGGCAGCGCTCATAGCGCTATCCTGCAGAGAAATATACATGGCGCCCGGCGCGGTAATTGGGGGCATGAAGCCGTCACCGGAAGACCCTAAGGTTGTCGAGTACGTTAAAGCCAAGGCACGGTCACTTCTCGAAAGGCGAGGCAAGAACGGCCTTGTGCAGCTGGTAGATGACCTTGTTGACAGGGCCAAAAGCTACACTGCCGAGGAGGCGTCAGCATTGGGGCTTGCTAGGCTCGCGAAGGACCTCGGAGAGGTCCTAGACGCGGAGGGCCTAATCACCATTAACACTGCTGAACCGGGTCTTTGGGATCACCTGCTCTCCGTCATCTCCAACCCCCTGATATCCCAATTAATGCTGTTCGCTGGGATAATACTAATATTGGCCGAGGTTTTCACAACCGGCTTCCAGGGCTACGCGGTAGCGGGTGTTTTATTAATAGTCTTCGCGCTGTACTCGATGGTGCTCATACCAGTTGAAATGCTACACCTCACATTAGTGCTCTCTGGTGCAGTACTGCTTGCAGTAGAGTTGTTTACACCGGGCTTCGGAGCCTTCGGTATAGCCGGTGTAATTTTGACTACGATAGGCTTTGCGTTAACCTTTACAAGCACTCCACGTGAAACAGTTACCGGCGTTATTTACAGCGTTGCGGGCGGTTTAGCCGCACTCACCGGCCTATTCCTATTCATAGCCGTAAACGCGGCAAAAGCCGTGAAAATGAAGCGCGCAAGCATTCAGGAGAGGCTCATCAGGGCAGAAGGCGTAGCAAAGACGGACATTTCCGAGAACGTGCCGGGCACAGCCTACGTTCTCGGAGAAGACTGGACAGCGTACTCCACTAGAGGCATCATTCCGGCGGGAAGTAAGGTTAGAGTCGTGAGAGTTGAAGGGCTTAAACTGTACGTTGAAGAATGTAAATAGACCCGGGGCTATGACTATGTTGGGTATCTTCGCATCGTATTCTAGCCTGAAGAAAAACCACGCGCGTTAAGTAGGTTATTAAAAAATATAAAGTTTATTTATTTTATTTATAAAAAAGTAAGTTTACCCTGCGGCATGCCTTACGGCCTTATTACGGGGAAGTCTAACACTCTTTTTTCTATAGGTATGTAGTCTATATCGAAGCCAAAGTGACGCGGCCCCAAGACCTCTAGGCCTTTAGGTGTTCTGAACTGTTCACGGCCTTTGAGGCCTACGACGGACACCTTCATCCCCTCCTTTAGATCGGTGTTAGTTATGGGCTCTCCTGTCTTCGCGTCAATGACCTCTATTATGTCTGGGCTAGTGGCGAGGACTTTGTCGTCGAACCACATGATGTGGTTCTCGTTCTTAAAGAAGATCTTCGCCTCGCGACCCTCAAACTCCTCTACTCCCTTAATGTACGTTGTGCCCCACATGTACCCTTCTCTGTCTTCCCAGTCCTTTTTCGTCACTATTCCTCTGAAGAGCACGTAGCCGTTTGCCTTTTTAGCCACTTCTACTGCCGGGTCCTTACCGGCTTCTACAGCCTCTCTCAGTGTTTTACCTATAATGTATGATTCTGACAATGTGCCGGGGATGATGATTTTCTTCATCTCCTTACCGGTGATCGCGAATGAAGCCCCTCCCACGAGCCCGAAGGACGCAACGCTTATCAATTTACCGATCCTCTCGGCCATCAAGTAGTTTATTGCCTTAGACACCACTGTCTTGTTTCCATACTCGTCAACATATGCAGCGGGATATGGCGGTATGTCGTAGAGGTATGGAGTTATTTGATCTATTTCAGGGATGGCTCTTCCAGCATAATCGCCGTCGACGATCATCTTGCCGAGCGTTACGGCGACGTCAACGGGGCTGGGAGTATTCCCACCTCCTAGCTCTATGGCCACCACTCCTTCAAACTCAACACCAAGGTACTTCTCTAGTTCAAGAACGGCGTATGCTAGTATTCTATCAGCAATTCCAATTCTCTTTACCAGGCCCAAAGAAGTCATTTTCGCTACAACTTCCGGGGTCTTAGGGGCTATCGAGCCCATTAAGTAAGGAGTTACCACGTATGCGTCGTCTCTAATGCTATTGACGTCATGTACTACGATTTCCCCGTATTTCTCTAGGTCTTCAAGAAGTATTCTAAGCCCTACTTGCGGTGATCCTCCCCCACCGGTGCCGAAGAAGGTGCATCCACGTACAAAGTCTTCTACGTCTTGTCTAGTCCGGAGCCTTAACATCACACTACCCCTAGTACTCTTTAACAGTGGAGTACTTAAATACTAACTACTAATAGCCTATTTCTAATTGCCTTCTCAAGCTTGCCTGAGTGGTACTGGAAGGCGAGGAAGTATATGTAGTAAAAATTAACGGGGATTTAGAGGGAATTTAGGGCGCTACCGGGGCTTTAGTTTCCTTGTGGACGGCGTAGATCAGGTAAAGTCCCCATACTAGCCATATCGCACTAATCACAGACATTATGGTACTTTCCACGCCTCCAACTCTCCTAAAGTAATCGGCTGGATAGAACATTACGCCGGCAAATCCCACTGAGGCTACCCACCAGATGTGCTGTATAGATACAACTCCATACCTGTAAGGTTCACTAATGCCCCTGAGTCTAATTACCCCTACCAGCGACGTAAGAAACGCTAATAAAGTTGCGAGTAGCCATGGGAATGCCGAGTAGGGATCCACATTTACTAGTAGAGCCCCTAGTACTACACCTATTAGTGAAGTTATAATGCTGAAAATTAAATACACATTTACATATCGCTTTAAGCTCTCCACACTATTCACCTCTTACGTGCTTCACTTACCCTCCTTACAGCCCACTTAGGGGCTAAACCGTATTCTCTTACCTCGTACTTACCAATAGTTAGGTGCACGCCTGCCTTATCAAACACTATTGCAAGTATGCTGTATACGATAAGCGATATTAACAGGCTGTTTAGTGAAGGAATTCCGGCCGTTATAACCCATGTTCCGAGAACACCGCCTATGGCCGTTGAAATCCAGCCCGTTAAGTTTATTTCCGGTATCCTATCGCCTATTCTCAGCTTATACCTCTCTGTTACCGGTATTTTCTTGTAAAGCCCTCTGTATATGTAGAAGTCGGCTATGAGTGTGCCCGCGACTGCGGGTACGAAGCTTCCCAGAAGTGTCAGGAATGATATGAACGGGTCGAAGCTGGCGCCGGCTACGAATCCAACGTACGCTGCTACTGCTGTTCCCAGTACTCCTAGTATAATGACCAATGCTCTTCTGCTTACAGGTGATATTAGTGTGAAGTTTAGTGCTCCACTATATAGGTTGTTGTCGTTTGTTGTCCACTGACCTAGAACGGCTAGTAGGTATGCTCCTAAACCAACTCCGACAGCTAGTAGGGCCTCCGTTATTCTAGCACCTCCCATTGCGAGTACCAGTATTCCAGCACCTACTAGGAAGAACACCTCGACGACCATTACCTGGACAAACCAGGCGAGCCCGGCACCTACCCGGCTTTTAGCGAACCTGGAAATGTCCGCGGTAATTGTTGCGCCGGCGATGTACAGGCCTACGACTTGCGCCACGCCTACGCCAAACGGCGCTGGTTGAGCGGGTTGTGCGGTGAGTACCTTTTCCCACCCACCGCCGACCATTATGCCGGATGCAAAGGATATTGAGGCTAGAACTATCCAAAACGGTACTGTGAGGTAGCTGAGGAATGCTATACCCTTTATCCCGATGGCGGCCGTGGTCATCATTAGTAGCCCGCCCCATATGGAGGCAACGCCTACACTCATGAGCGGGTTATCGGGTACTAGGTCATGCATCATTATACCGAACAGCCATGTTTCTACGGCGAACCACCCAATTCCACACGTGATACCGGCTAGTGCAAGCCCCCATAGAAACGCGCCATACCTGCCATAGGGCCATGACATGTTGGCGTATGTAGACAGCCTGCTCGCGGCCCCCATGTAGGCTGTTAAGAAGCCTATTACGCCCTGTATTAGACACCCTACGATAGCGACCACTACCATGTCTCTTAAGGTGTACTGAAGGCCCAGTACTGCCCCGCCCCACAGTGCTGCTATACAGGCGAGAACTCCCGTGAATACGAAGAATATTGCTGTCGTAGTTCTAAGGGCTTCTTCGGGGACTGGTACTAAGGAGTAATCGCCCATGACGTCTATCCATTCATATTTACGCTCTTCAGCGGTGGTCAAGGGCTTTACCCCCTGTATGAGATGAAGAGGGTAGTTTATATATCTTTCATTCACGGCAGTGGTGTAGATCGCGGAAAGGTCGAGAAACAAAAACACCCTCTTACTTATTATAATATCTCTCAAGCACTCTAGTGGTTTTTTCTGAGAGTTCCACGTTAACGTTTATTATGAACTTCCTGAACTCCTCTGCACTGTACATTAGTAGAATAATTCCCCGTGATAACCTGCTTCTCAACTCCTCGAGGTACTTAGTAACTTCCTCGTCTTCTATAAGCCTCGTTTCCAGCACCATGTCAATAAGTCTTCGCATCGCGTCCAGGCACCTTAACGGCCCGTATTCGCGCGGTTCTTCGAGTAGTCCCCTTGCACTTGATGCTAAGTACGCCAATAGCTCGAAGACACGAACAGCCTTTTTATCCCCGTCCACTCGACGTCACCTCCATACTACTAGCTCGCTAAGCGCTAATCTCGGTGGTGGTTCTGGTATGTGTTTAGGATACCCCAGTAGGATTATCATAACGGGATCCCAGCTTTCCGGTAAGTCTAGTATTTTCTTGACAGCTTCCTTGGAGAAGGACATGATCATGTTTGTTCCAAGGCCCATCGCGTGAGCGAGAAGTGCGATTGTCTGGGCGACTATACCTGCGTGAACTAGGTACATCACATCTCTTGCAAGGGGTCCTGCTTTCTCGTACGCCCATTTCCTATCCGAACATATCACTATGGCCACTGGATTACCGCCGCCGAGCCATCCCGGAGAGAACATTTTAATTGCTTTTAGTAGCTTCCTATCCGTAACAACCACAAACCTCCAGTCTTGAACATTACTGCCACTAGGACTCCACCTCGCTAAGTCTAGAACAGTCTCTACCACTTCTCTTGGAACGCTCTCTTCGGAGTATTCTCTCACAGTTCTCCTCGTCTTTACAATATCTGCTAAGATTTCAAACTTCGATGTAGACGCCATACCTAGCACCCAGCTGATATTAGTAGGCACAATATTAAATACTATTAACCTGTGAGGACCGGCACATCACCATTGTGCCATCCTCGATCACGGGCTTACCGTCAACGTACACTGATGGTCTTCTAATTACGCCATCCAGGTGTATGCCGGCTACCACCTTACCACCTATTGTGCTATTATCGCCGAACCCTATGTGGACGGTTCCAAGGGCCTTCTCGTCCATTAAGATGTTGCCTACGATTTCAGCTCCCGGATTCGTTCCTATACCGAGCTCCGCGATATTGAAGGCCTCTCTCAGCTTGATGCTTTTAAGCATTAATTCTAGTTTTTGAGCTTCAAGCCCTCCTCTAAACTCCACCGCAAGGCCATCTCTAACGATCACCACCACGGGCTCCTTCAGGACCCCTACATCGGTTATGGAGCAATCGAACACTATTATGCCGTTAGCCGTCCCTTCAACGGGTGCTACGAGGACTTCACCGGCCGGTAAGTTACCAAAGGAGCCCTTTTCATGAAGAATTCCAGAGTCAGATATGAACTCTCTCCCTTCAACGGAAAACGATATGTCAGTGCCTCCAGGAGCGAGCACCCGTATTCTCTTTGCACCCTTCAGAGCCCTTAGTAAACAGTTGTTGTAGTTATTTACTTGCATGTAGTCCACAGCTAACCCCTTGATGAAGATCTCTGGAGTTATTCCCGGCATTGTAGCACCGCGTACGCCTTTTTCAGTAGCCCTTCTTCTCGCCCGTGTATGAGTTAAACTGTACTTCGTGGGGGCCACGAACACATCGGCGTGTTGCCACATTTCTGCGATGGGTTTTGGGGGTTCTTCGCCGTGTCTGCTCCTAGGCTTCATTACGGCCATAACGGCCTCTGCACCAGCCTCTAGACCTTTCTCTAAAATAACATCGCCTATGGCCTTCGTTTCCGTGTCCGTTATTACGAGGAACAGTTCTCCCGGTTTAACGTTAAGACAGAACCTTACCACGTTTTCGGCTGCCTTCTTCAAGTGCTCAACGGGTATGCCCGGGTCCACGACGACCCTGTATAGTCATCAGCACTACTCGGGTATATATCCGGAAGCATGAAAAGGAAGGTTTATAAACATGGACAGCACTCCCCATTTCTTGGTGGTAAGTTTTATGAAGAAGTTTACTATTCAAGACCTCAAAGACATTGTAATCGGAGCGACTTTTCTCGGTAGCGGTGGCGGGGGATCTCCCGAAAACGGGCTCCAGCTAGTAAACGAAATAGCCAAGGTCGCTGGCGAGGTACCCGTAGTGGAACCGGCGGAGCTCGCTGATAACGAGTACGTTGCGATGATCGCGGGCATGGGTGCTCCTAAAGCGCTCAAAGAAAGAGGCTTCGGGCCCGAGGCCATATACGCGTTCGAAGGCCTCGAGAGGATATATTCGGTAATAGGCATAAAGTTCCGGTACGTAATGCCTGGGGAAACAGGAGGTTTTAACTCAATAACGCCCATATACGTAGCTGCCGTGAAGGGGCTCACTATAGTGGATGCTGATGGTACGGGTGGTAGGGCGGTACCGGAACTAGGCACAACCCTTTACCAGCTGTATGGTATTTCTCACTCCCCATTCGTCGTGGCAGATAGAGAAGGCAATACTGTGGTTGGATGGCTCAAGAACCCCATGGACGGCCACACAGCTGAAAATATTGCAAGACACGTGACAGTAGCGTTCGGAATGCTGTCCGGACTAGGTACCTGGGTCGTAACGGGGTGGCAGGTCAAGAATTACCTAGAGCCTAACGTGCTTGCTAAGTCCCTTAATATAGGTAAGGCAATAAGCAAAGCTAAAGCCACCGGTAAAGACCCTGTCAAAGAAGTAGTGGAAGTCACTAAGGGATATGAACTATTCAGAGGCGTGGTTAAAAAAGTAGAAATTAAAACAGTGGCGGGCTTCGACTTCGGGCGTGTTACGCTTGAAGGCGTTGAACAGTACAAGGGTAAAACATTCTTCGTAGACTTCAAGAACGAGAACATGATAGCGTGGAAGGCGGAAGGCCAGCCCGCCGCCATGGTGCCCGACTTAATCTGCTGGATAACTCTCGACGGCACTCCTCTAACGAATGCAGATATGAAAGAAGGCCTCAAAGTCGCGGCGGTGGGAATACCGGCCTCAGAGAAGTGGAGAAAACACCCAAAGGCATTTGACGTGTGGAGGCACATACTAGAGCCCATAGGCTATAAAGGAGACTATATCCCGGTAGAAAAACTACTCTAGCCTCCTTTTTTAACCGCACCTCTAAGACAAGCGGCGTATTGGTTTCCTGGGCGAAGGCCGGGATCAGCTCCTTCTCAGTGTAGTTATCCTTGTCAAATAGTCTTAAAATCGGCTACTCGAAGTTTTTGTCTTGGCAGTCTATACGTAGCCTTACTGTGCGATTTACCAAAGAGTACTAGCGACACCGCCGTGTATACTGCAGCTCTCAAAGGCTCTATAACAGGTATTTCGATCTTCTCCTCGAGGAGCCTTTCTTCTACCTTATTCGCTACAAAGGACATACCGGTACACCCTAAGATTAGCGCCTTCGCGTAGTGTGCGTAGTAGGCTCGCTTACCCGCCTCGACGATACTGTTAACCAGTTTTTCCGGGTCTTTTCCAAGTTCCAGCACGGGTATGTTTACTACCTCTATTGAGGCTAAGTGCTGGGTTAAACCGTACTTAGCTATTAGCGCCCGAAGAGCCGGCTCGGCCTCAGGAAGAGTAGTTACTATGGAAAACCTCTGTGCGAGTTGAACGGCGATAAGACACGAGGCCTGGTTAGGCCCGATCACCGGTATCTTGACGAGCTCCCTGGCGGCATCTAAAGCCGGATCGCCGAAACAGTCGATTACGACGGCGTCATAGCCACTTTCTTCAGCCCACTTTACCTTTTCGAGAATGTAGGGTGCACTCACGTACTCGTCGTACACAGACTCTATGGAGGCGGGGCCTTTGTTAACGGTGACCACGTCTAACCTAACTAATCCCCCGGTCTCATTAGAAACGTCCACGGCAAGTCTACGTCTATCATCCATAGATAGTCTAAGATCTTCGGTATACACCACTGGTACGAGGTCTAGGATTTTTATGATGCGCGTCAATGCATCCACCACCTACAAGGAAGTATGAGGGAACCTTATTAATTCGTTATGGAGGATCATTAGCCATTCCAGATGCCTCAAGTTCATTAAGGTTTTCGTGAGCCATCCCAGTTTACTCGGTGCTTATAAGTCTTGGAGCTATACCGGCATAGTGGTAACATAGTAGTAACTCTGTGTTTCAGGTTTCCGAGATCCACGGTGGATGGCGAATGGAGATGGGGGGGAACCACGATAACCCGTCATGAACCGGTTCAAATGCTTCAACACAGTCTAGTAGCTGTATAAACCACGTCTAACCCGGCAGAATGGCAATACCGCTCGTGTTTGCCACTTGACCGTATTAAGCTTGATAAGTAACGTGGTTTACCGGGTTTTTCACGCCATGCTTAAATACTACATTGTCAGTGAATCATTCCCTAGTAAATGTTGTAGGTGCTTTAGCGATGATGACTGTACGGAGAATGCAGTACAGGCTGCTCATCTTAATCGGCGCTACCGTTACAATGATGTTCATAAGCATATACCAGTACTCCTGGTCTCTTTTTTCTACGGGTTTGAGGAGGGTCTTCAACTGGGATAAGCCCACGGTAGACTTGACATTCACGGTTTTTGCATATCTATCTACACTAACGCAACCCTTTTCGGGTTACGTAGCTGACAGGGTAAGTCCTAGGTTAATAGCGGTTATTGGTGCACTACTGACAGGTGCGGGTTTAATGCTTTGCTCGACTGTGAGTAGCCCTTGGCAACTATACCTCTACTACGGCATCGGTTCTTTAGGTGTGGGGTTTCTCTATGGTGTCTCAGTAGCTGTGGTCATTAAATGGTTTCCCGAGAAACGTGGTCTTGCATCCGGCATAGTAGCATCTGGTTTTGGTTCGGGGACGGCTCTTTTCAACGTCTTAATAGACCAGGCAATAGAGAACTTAGGTGTTCTCGTGGTGTTTCTTTACATTGGTGTCATAATGCTAAGCATACTACTACCAATTACTGCGTTTTATAGGTACCCGGCTTACAGCACCAGTGGTAGTGAAGTGAACTACGCTAAAAATACGGTAGATACGGGAGACTGGACGTGGCGTGAAATGGTTATGACGTACCAGTGGTGGTTCATTTATGCATCCTTCACTGCGATGACGGCCGTACACCTACTATTCGGTGGACACGTGAAGTCGATCGCGCTCGAAAACGGCATACCTGACACCATAATGTACACTACGTTGACGGTGTTCCCCATAGCTAACGGAATTAGCAGGGTTTTCGGTGGTTGGGTTTCAGATAGGATAGGCAGGCAGAAGTCCATGACGATGTTCTACGCTCTATCGGGGGTATCCCTGGTCTTACTAGCCCTCACAGCACGTAACCCGGTAGCCTTTACGTCGTTTACCGTGTTAACAATGCTGTTCGCGGGGCCTTCCCTGGCTTTAACGCCGGCAATCATAAGCGACTTTTACGGATCCCGGTACTTGACGGTAAACTACGGGCTAACGTATACCGCTAAGAGCTGGGGCGGGCTACTCTCAGGCTATATTACGGCGTTAATAGTGTCGGTATTTGGCGCATATACGTACTCGCTAATAGGTATCGGTGTAAGCGCGCTAATAGCGTCATTAATAGTACACCCACAAGTACTTAGAAAACCAGTGAGAAGAAGCTCATAGTGGTGCATAGCGCTTTCCTCAATAATTAAGACAGCCAGGTACACGCTGCAGTATAGCGTGTCGCGATAAAACCGCTCAGCGTAGATGCCCGCTGCGAATAGTCATTAAGTGTTTTACCTTACTGGTATTTCACATATCACATAAGTTGCTAGGAAGAGGCCTTAAACGCTGCCCTGCGGAAGGGGGGCAATAACATTAACTTAGAGGACTCAGTTGCAAGTCGATTTAGTGCCTTGCCCCAGGTTCGCCGATCTACGCGGCCGTTCGATGCCCGTTCTCGTTCACCTCATCGGTTAAACGTACTCCATAGAGAATGCGCGGGTTATTTGGTGTTGTTCAAGGTGTTGTGGGTAATGTGAGGGGCCTGAATGGCGTCTTATCTTACCTTCGCGATCTTGCCCGCCCTCGGGTAGTATATTTCTCCACTTTTATGTAGCTCGTTTACGACCTCCATGACGAAGTCCTTTTCGAAGCCTTCTTCCCTGGCCTTTGTATACAGCTCATTTAATTCTATTTCACCACCGACCTCTTCTAACAACCTTGAGAGGAATGCTATGAATTTCTTTTTCTTCTCTCTACGTGAAGCGGGTATCCCGGTCTCTAGTATGTCTATGTCTATCTTACCGCTCTCTACGTCAAATCCCGCCTTGGAGAGCGTTGCCATCATGAGCCTTATAGCCTCTTCGGCGTCTTCGATTGTCGCCTTCGTCTTTAGCGCCATCTTGGCGTGAGCCTCTGTGAGCCTTATGAGGGCTTCAAGCTGCCTCGGCGTAATTGCTATGGCGGAAAGCCCTCCCTCCCCCGCAGTTAGTGATGCCTGCCTAAGGCTCACGTAGAATTCCTCTACTAGCTTGGTCGCCTCCGGGGTGAGTTGGGGCCTAACGTACCTCCTAGCATAGCTAATGTACTTCTTGAGTAGTTGCGGATCTATGAACCCCCGTGCTTTCTCGGCCTCCGTGTGTATGCCGAGTACGTGTTTCGCAAGCCTCCGGTCGTGGTCAGCTCGCGGTATATCCTGGACTATAAATATCAAGTCGAACCTTGAGAGTATCGTTGGCGGCAAGTCAATGTTCTTGCTTACGGGCTGTGTGGGGTCGTACCTACCGTACTTGGGGTTCCCGGCTGCTAAAACGGACGTTCTAGCATTAAGTCTTGCAACGATACCGGCTTTCGCTATGCTAACAGTCTGCTGCTCTAGTGCCTCGTGAATGGCGCTTCTATCTTCTTCTCTCATTTTGTCTATCTCATCGATTGCCGCAAGACCCCCATCCGCTAGAACCAGTGCACCGGCTTCCAGGTAATATTCACCTGTGGCCTTGTCCCGCAAGACAGTTGCCGTTAAACCAGCTGCCGTCGAACCCTTACCGCTTGTGTAAAGGCCGCGCGGAGCTATCCTAGCAGTGAACTGCAATAACTGGGACTTGGCTGTACCTGGATCCCCAGTTATCAGTACATGAATGTCTCCCCTGATCCTAGTTCCATCTGGTAGGATTTTAGGCGCACCACCAAATAGAAGGAGCGCTATTGCCTCCTTAATGTCCCAGTAGCCGTAGATCCCGGGTGCTATGCTAGCTATTATCTTTTCTCTTATCCAAGGGTCTCTTGCAAGCTCCCAGATCCTCTCTTCATCTTCCCTCGTAATTACTATTTCTTCGAGAACCTTTTCCTGGACCTCTATGTGGTTTACATCTACGTAGAATGAAAACACGCTCCTAGACCCCCTGCGGTCAGGCGAACCTGCTAGTGGCTGTACCTTCAAAATACCCGTTACTACTACCCTATCACCTGGTCTCGCCGAATCGACAATGTCACCCGTCAAAATGGCTTCAACGGATCTCGGTATCTGCCCCCCGGGGACCTCCTCGGGCTTCTCCTGCACTACTACCTTCTGCCAGTCGACGAAATCGCTTTTTTCAACTACAAGCTCGAACTTACCCAGCTTATGGCAGACGGGACAGTAAGGCGGCCTTTCCACCTTATCGGTTACCACGCCTTCAGGCGGATACTCGAATTCGTGTTCCCCCTGCTCGCTTGTGTGCTTGAATATTGCCTTTACGAGCTTCGCATCCACTCTAGTAACCCGCGTAACTATCCCTTCGATGGAAACGAGCTTTCCTATATAGTCGCTTGTCAGTTCCCGGATTTTCATTATTTTCGGGGGATTCCTGATCCTGACGTAGAACCTCTTAACGTGCCTAGCGTATTCGGGGTTCTCCCTCATTACGATCTCTTGCAGGGCCTGGTTGAATGCCTCGAGAACCTCCGCGGGGTTATCTAACACCTTCTCGGCTAGCGCGGGATCAAATAGTATTAAATCATCGAAATTTATTATGAGGCTTCTCTGCCCCATTCTGATGAGTTCCCAAATTCTTTCATAGTATCTTAGAGTACCTTCCCGGGACCTGAAGTTCTCTACGAAGTTTTTGAATTGTTGTACGTAGTCCACGAAAGTCTCAGTTGTGGAATCAGGCACGTTTCTCCACCTCGAATACCCTTGCATTGAAGATCTCGAGCACGCTCCTTAATACTGTGTAGAGGTGTTTTTCTTCTTCACTGAGGTTAGCGAGCAGGTCTGGACCTACCTCCGTCCCAATAAGGCTGAGTATTTTACTAAGTCTTACCCTGTAGAGGTTTTTAGTGGATGTTGCCAGGTTTGAAATAGACTGAAATGCCTGTTGGGCCTTATCCAGGTCTTCGATGTTCTTATAGGACTTTATCATTGTACCTAATTGTTGCTTTATTCTACTGTAAAAGTAGCCCGCGAGCTTCTCGAACTTTAACTGTCCTTTACTTCTGCTTTCGTTGAAGTACAGGCGGGTAACCGCGATCTCGTCTATTAAGCCTTCTGCAGGCCTTGCCCTGTTCCTTTCTTGGAGTATTTGAACGATCCAGCGCGGTAACGTGTACTCGGAGCCTCTTACCAGTTCTATGTAATCGTCTTCCACGAAAATTTTCGTTGCCGGCCCCATGTAGGCTACTTTAACCTCTTCTTCCTCGAAATCGCGGTTAATGTAGTTTACAACGAGTGATCCTAAGAGCTCTACGAGGCCGTTCAAAGCACTATCCTCCCTTCCCCGTAATACTCTACTCCCCTTTATTACCCTTCATTAAATGTATAGTTTTAAGGAGCCGATTTAAGGGGTGTTTTCTCTGAGCGAGCTACTCTGGGCTGAGAAGTACAGGCCTAGAACACTAGATGAGGTCGTCAATCAAAAAGAGGTTGTTGAAAGGTTAAAAAAGTTCGTATCCGAGAAGAGCATCCCCCACATGCTGTTCGCGGGGCCTCCAGGTACTGGTAAGACCACGGTTGCGCACGCAATGGCTCACGACCTCTACGGCGATAACTACAGGCAGTATCTGCTCGAACTAAACGCCTCGGACGAGAGGAAGATCGAGGTCATTAGGACGAAGGTTAAGGAGTTTGCAAGGTCCAAGGTCGTGGGTGAAATCCCCTTTAAAATGGTGCTCTTAGACGAGGCAGACAACATGACCGCTGACGCCCAGCAAGCTCTGAGAAGGCTCATGGAGCTCTACTCCGCTAACACGAGATTCATATTGACTGCAAACTACCCGAGCAAGATCATCGAGCCCATTCAGAGTAGGTGCGCAGTGTTCAGGTTCGTAGCGTTGAAGAGGGAAGATGTCGTGTCGAGATTACTGTACATATGCCAAAACGAGAAAATCAAGTGTCGCGAAAAAGCGGTTGAAACCATCTACGACATATCAGAAGGTGATATGAGGAAGGCAATAAATGTGCTACAGGCGGCGGCCGCCCTCGGAGAAGTTACGGAAGAAGCTATCTACAAGGTTGTTGGGCTAGCCCATCCCCGCGAGGTTAGAGAAATGCTACAGCTAGCCCTCGCAGGGAACTTCACGGAGGCCAGAAAGAAGTTACGGGACCTAATGGTGACTTACGGCCTGAGCGGGCTTGACATCGTCAAGCAGGTACACAAAGAGGTGTTCAGCCCAGAGCTAAAAATACCCGAAGACTTGAAGATAATGATAGCCGACTACGCGGGCGAGGTGCAATTCAGGCTCGTAGAGGGGGCTGATGACGAAATACAGTTAAATGCCTTCCTGGCGAGGTTAGCGCTTATAGGTAGGAAGATCAAGGTGTAGCGTTTTGAGCTCAGAGAGGTTGCCGTGGATCATAAAATACCGGCCCAAGCACGTAGACGAAGTCGTAAACCAAGATGCAGCGAAACAGAAGCTCATTTCATGGCTTGAGTCATGGGAACAGGGCAAACCAGGAAAGAGGGCAGCACTACTTCACGGTCCTCCTGGTTGTGGTAAGACCAGCCTTGTAGAGGCAGTTGCGAAAACTCGTGGTTACGAGCTCTTCGAAATGAATGCCAGTGATAGCAGGAGGAAAGAAGACATTGAAAGGCTGGCCAAAATTGCTTCGCAGACGACTGGCTTACGCGGTAAAAGACGCATACTCCTATTAGACGAGATCGACGGGCTAGACCCGAGGACGGATGCCGGTGGTGTCGAGGCACTTGTAGAGGTTATAAAGAATACGAGAAACCCGATCATAATGACAGCCAATAACCCTTACCAAGAACACTTAAGGCCGCTCAGAGACCTCGCCGAGCCTATACAGATGGATAGGCTTAGGGAAACACACATCGTAACGGCCCTCAAGAGGATATGTACGGCCGAGGGGCTATACTGCGAGCAGGAGGCATTAAAGGAGCTCGCCAAGAGATGTGAAGGAGATTTGAGAAGCGCTATAAACGACCTGGAAGCAATCGCAGCACTGGACAGGAAGGTCACCCTTGAGCGCGTAAAGGCGATGCCTACCTACAGAGACAGGGCTTACGCGCCTTGGGAGGTCTTGAGGAAGCTATTTTCCGCGAAGTACACTTTCCACGCGAAGAGCGTCATTACGTCAACGGACCTTGCACCGGACGACGTGAAGACGTGGATCAACGAGCACATACCGACATACTACGATGACCTAGTAGAGGTCTGGAGAGCTTATGAGGCGCTGAGTAGGGCGGACATTTACTTCGGTAGGATTATTAAGACCCAAAACTGGGACTTCCTGTCTTATGCTCTTGACTTAATGGGGCCTGGAGTAGCCTTTGCAAGAACTAGCTACAAGCCGAAGTGGGTCGCGTTTAAATTACCCGAAAGAATAAAGCTACTGGCAGAGACGAGGAGATCTAGGGAGTACAGGGAAGCGCTAGCAACATATCTAGCCAGGAGGTTACTCGCAAGCAGGGCAACGGTCAAGAACGACATAATACCCTATCTGAGGGTAATATTTATGCATAACCCTAAGTACGCAGGCGAAATCGCAAGGGCGTACGGCCTGCCCGAAGAGCTCGTGAGCTGGCTTGCGGGCCCCAAAGCCCGCGAAGTACTGAGTTACATGAAGAAGCGCAAGGGCTAGGTGCTTAACGCTTATACTCCTTCCCGCCGCCTTTTAGGCTATATGCCTTTATACCCTGCTCCCTGAAGACTTTAGCTAACACGTAACTCGTGCTCCCTGAGTCGCATACGAAGAGCACAACTTTATCTCTCGGGATCCTTGACGGGTCAACCTCGTTAACGGGAATGGCCCCTGGAATAGGTGATTTAGACCGCTCTTCTTCGCTCCTAGCATCCAGTACTAACGCCCCCTCGGGAATGAAGTCTATTTCAATGGCATCCGGAAGCACCGCTTCCTCGGGCCTTGCCGTGAGCACGTCAACAATCTTCATAGATGAAACCGCCCGGTCTACCAGCGACTTGTCAATGTTTTCGAGCTGTTTGAGCACCTCTCCGGGTGTGCTGGAAGTGGCCACTCTCGTAGGTGCTATGGTGCACGCCTCGGTGACTTTCGAGGAGAGATCGTAAAGCCCTATGCGTCTAGAGAGCTCAATTATCTCCTCCTTATCGAAGCCTATCAACGGCCTGAGTACAGGGATTCTTAATTCCACCGCTCTTTCGATAGCTGAGAGGTTCTTGAGGGTCTGGCTAGACGCCTGCCCCACGGACTCGCCGGTTACCAGCGCGTCGTAACCCATTTTACTGGCGATCCTCGATGCGACGATATACATCAGCGCTCTTAAAGCAACCTGCCTGTAACTCCACTCCACTTTTTTCACAACCTCAACTAGTAGGTCTTCAAAACCCACCACTATGAGCCTGGGCCTGTACCCATGTAGCCAGTTGTACGTTAAGGTCTTAGCCACTAGGAGCGCGTAGTACGAAGACCGTGCGGGGCCCATCACGTAGTGTAGGAAATCTACTTGTATACCGCGCTTAGCGGCAAGCCACGCTGCAACAGGGGAATCAAAACCGCCTGAAAACATAACCAAGGCGTTCCCTTCAACGCCGGTGGGTAGGCCCCCCGGACCCTTTAAGACTTCCTTGTAAAGATATGCGGCTGAACCGCGTACTTCTACCTCGACAACGACATCCGGGCTTTCCAGGTCTACGCCAGCTGAAAGGGGCTTTAGCAGCGTTCCTGCTTCGCGCGCGATGTCGAGCGAGGTGAACCCGTGATGGCCGCTCCTCTTAACTCTGACGGCGAACTTCTTACCGGCTACCGCGTCTTTTGCATTTTCAAATATCCACGTAGCAAGGTCCTTGAGGTCTTTAAACTCGTATACCAGTACGTGCCCGACTCTGTAAACCCCGAAAACCCTTGCTATCTTATCCATGACGTCGATGTCGGTTCTGAGAAGGATTTTTGCTTCAACAATGCGGCTATCGAGTACTTTGGCTCCTGCCCTGCTCACAGCGTCTTTTATGTTCTCGACCAGCACTTGGTAAAACCTGGGCCTAGTTCTCCTCGACCTGAGGGGCAGCTCGCCTGAAACCGTTATCAGGTAACTCGGCAAGGCAATCCCCTAACTGCCATTTCGCCATACTCTACGGTATAGAGGTTAAAGTAGCTTTTCAGCCAGTTTAACGGAGCCGTGAAAAGGACCTCCGAGCTGGCGTGAAGTATATCGTAACCGAGAAGGCGCAGAAACGCGGTCGGAGACTGTTAACTGGCACCGAGAGAATCCTTAATAAAGCGGCCGCAACAATATATGCTATCATGCTTGGACCGTGAAGCGCTACGAGGAATGCACTTAGGTGGAGAGCGCGTGTTAACGCTACTAGTGGGTGGCTTTTTCGGCGATGAGGGTAAAGGTAAAATAGCGGCCTACGTGGCCCTCGCCAAGGGGTATAGGTATGCAGCGAGAACAGGCGCTATAAACGCCGGTCACACAGTAGTGTATCATGGCAGGAAGTTCAAACTGAGAAGCGTACCGGCTGGTTTTGTGAATAAAGAAACGCAACTAGTGATTCCACCAGGCGCGCTTATAAAGCTAGATGTGTTTTTCAGTGAAGTACGTGAACTAGGAGTTGAGAAAAGGATTTGCGTTGACTACAGGACAGGCGTAATAGAGGAGGTTCACGTAGACCGCGAGAAGAGGGACTCTGTCCTCGCATCTATAGGTTCGACATTTCAAGGCGTGGGAGCAGCCATGGCGGATAGGGTACTGAGGAGGCTGAGGCTTGCAAGAGACTTTAACGAGCTCGAGAAACATCTCTGCGACGCGCCGCTGGTACTGAACACCGCTCTAGACACCAAAGAAAAGGTACTTGTCGAAGGCACTCAGGGAACATTTCTCTCACTCTATCACGGCACGTACCCCTACGTTACCAGCCGGGATACGACGGCACAGGCCCTTCTCTCCGAGGTCGGCATTGGCCCGAAAAGAGTTGACGAGGTAATAGTTGTGTTCAAGGTCTACGTTACACGCGTTGGCGAAGGACCCCTTGAAGGCGAGCTCGGCCTCGAAGACGTTGCTAGGCGCGGCTGGCTTGAAGTGGGGACGGTTACGGGTAGACCTAGGAGAGTTGCACCGTTCAACTACGAGCTCGCCAAGAGAGCTGTACTATTAAATTCTGCCACACAGGTGGCAATTACGAAGCTCGATGTCCTGTTCCCCGAGGCCAGGGGCGTAAAGGTATGGGATAGATTACCGGCTCCTGCCAAGAAGTGGATCGAAGACGTAGAGTCATACCTAAAAGTACCAGTTACGCTTATTGGTACCGGGGAAGAAGTCGAGGAGACTGTGGACAGAACGCGCGATCTAGGTGTAGAGCTTTGAAAGAATTTGACGTAGTTATTGTAGGTGCAGGCCCTGCTGGGCTTTTCGCTGCAGTCGAGTTGGTGAAGCTCTCGAAAGGATCGCTAAAAATAGCGCTCTTCGATAAGGGCGGGAAGCTCAGTGAGAGACGTTGCCCTCTGGCGTTAGGGGCGCTCAGGCCGATGTACACCAAGGAGGCTATAAGTTGCGGTACGTGCAGGGTGTGCCATATACTGTACGGTGTAGGTGGTGCCGGAACGTTTAGTAGTGGCATAGTGAACCTCAGACCGGACGTGGGCGGAGACCTAGACAAGTTAATGGGCAGCTGGGAAAGGGCAGAGGAGGTTATCAAGTACATTGATAAGCTCCTCATGGAGTTCGGCGCACCTGGAGAAAGCCTCATGGAGCCCGATCCCAGGAAAGTAAGGGTTGTAGAGAGGCTTGCGGCAAAGGCAGGTGCGAAGTTCATTCCAACTCCTCAGAGAGTTCTCGGGACAGAAAATGTGATCAGAGTTGTTGAGAACATTACAAAGTTCCTCGAAGAAAGTGGCGTCAAGATTCACACATTCACCACCGTGCTCGAGGTGTCCAGGGACCAGGGGTTTTTTAAGGTTGTAACGAGTAGAGGCGACTTCTACACGCGTAGAGTGCTCTTAGCGCCAGGTAGGGGAGGAGCACACTGGTTTAAGGAAATAGCCGATAAGCTCGGTATAGAGGTTGAACCTGGGCCACTGGATATAGGCGTCCGTGTAGAGGTACCTTACTACGTAACCGAGCACGTTACCAAAGTAAATTACGACCCTAAAATAGTCATGTACACTAAGTCCTATGACGACATGGTCAGGACGTTTTGTACTAATCCTCAGGGATTTGTACTAAAGGAGTTTTATGACGATGGCACAATCGGCGTTAATGGTGAGTCGTATAGCGGAGTGAAGTCTAAAAATACTAACTTCGCACTACTAGTAACGTTGAAGCTTACAATGCCTTACACCGATGTACTAGAGCTGGGCAAGTCGATTGCTAGGATGGCTACCAAGGTCGGTATGGGCAGGCCGATTATTCAAAGGCTTGGAGACCTTGAGAAAGGCAGGAGGAGCACGTGGGATCGTGTAATGAGGAGCGTGATCATACCCTCCTTAAGGGACGTCACACCCGGCGATATAAGCATAGTACTACCCCATAGAGTTGTTGAGAACGTCCTCGAGGCGATTGTAAGGCTCGATACCATATATCCAGGAATGGCGTCGCCTCAAACGATACTCTACGCGCCTGAAATAAAGTACTATAGCGTTCACGCAAGGGTTAACCACAACCTCGAGACATCTGTACCCGGGATCTTCGTCGCAGGCGACGGTGCAGGGCTTTCAAGAGGCATTAACATAGCGGCCGCCACAGGAGTGCTAGCTGCCAGAGGCCTGGCTAGCACACTATAGGTGTACCCCTCAATGACACGATACCGCTTCAAAGGAGGGCACGATCTCAGTAGACTGCTCCTAGTGGCTAGTACCAGGAGAGGCGGGAGCTCGGAACCAGGTGAACTGAACTGCTCACTACACTAGGTTGTGGGTGTCAACATGAAGATACTCTACATACCTTGGAGCAAGGCCTTAGAGCACTGCTATAAGTTAGCAATTATGGTCTTGGATTCGAACTTGGAAATAGACACTATTGTCGCGATTTCGCGGGGAGGGTTAATACCCGCTAGAATAATGAGCGACGTACTCGGCATCGACGAGCTCGTAGTACTTAGGTCAAAGCTTTGGGGTACAGGAGTCCGTGTAAGAGAGGAGCCTGAAGTATCTATACACGAGAAAGTGAGTTTCAGGGATCGAAAGGTCCTCGTAATTGACGAGGTCGTAGACACCGGTGCAACGATGACCAAGGTTGTGAGGCTCGTAAGAAGTCTCGGTGCATCTGATGTCAAGACAGCTGTACTTCACTACAAGGCAACTAGTAGCTTCGCACCGGACTTCTACGTAGAAAAACTAGAGGAGTGGGTATGGATTTTCTACCCCTGGTCTCTTGGTGAAACCCTGTACGCTCTCGCTAAAATGCGTAGTGGGGACTTGAGCGACAATACGATGGAATTGCTGAAAGAGCTCGGTATCGTGGAGCTGTACTTGGACCCGCTGAGGGTGATCGAGTCCGTCAAGCGCTACGCTAAGGTTGAAGCTCAAAGTCAGCAACTTTAAAAGCTCTAACTACCATATCCTTAAATGGGCATTTGCTCGTAATTGCTCTAGACCCACCTTTCGGACCCAGTGGAGAGTACAGCGGGCTGAAGATAGTAGAGGAAACCAGTGCGTACGCGGTAAGCTACAAGGTTGGACTACCTCTCGTCCTTGAAAGTGGACCAGAAGTAATACGTGCCATTAAGGAAACATCCGGTAAAAGGGTAATTGTAGACTTCAAGCTGGCTGACATCGGAGACATCATGGTACGCGTGCTTAGAAAACTCGCTGAGAGCGGTGCAAACGCCGTAATAGCTCACGGATTCGTTGGCGTGGGTGATGGTGTTGAAAAACTCGTAGAAGAAGCAAGAATGCTAGGGGTGGATGTAATACTGGTAACCGCGATGAGCCACAGGGGCTCTAGAAAATACCTCGACAAGCACTTCGAAGAGTTGCTCGCAGACGCACTAGAACTGGGAGTACATGGAGTAGTAGTGCCGGCGACAAGGCCTTGGCTAATCGAGAGGGCTAGGAAAGCGGTGAAGGATGAGCTTAAGATATATGCGCCTGGTGTTGGTGTTCAGGGGGCAGAACCGGGAAGCGCTCTTTGCGCAGGAGCAGACTATGAAATCGTTGGCAGGTACATAGTGAGATCGCCCGACCCCGGTAAAATTGCTAGAGAAGTCTACGAAGCGCAATTAAGGAGCGTGAGAACGTGTCGTGGATAGCCGTTGAGCTCTACAAACATGGCATGGTTAAGCTAGGAGATTTCAAGCTCTCTTCAGGGCTCTTCAGCCCATTCTACATAGACATGAGGAAACTATACAGTTATCCCGACCTCGCCAAGCGCATCGTACAGGAACTCGTATCGAGAGTACCACTAAGCGACGTAGACGTCCTCGCCGGCGTAGAGTCTGCCGGTATACCGCTCGCAGCTTACATATCGTGCATTACCAATAAGCCGATGGCCTATGTTAGAAAGGAGAAGAAAAACCACGGAGTAGGGCTTGCCGTAGAGGGTTTAGTTACGGGAAGGCGCGTTGCAGTTGTGGACGACGTTGTGACTACAGGTAGCTCCATCGCGAAGGCTGTGCAACACCTCGTAGAAGCAGGTGCCATGCCCGTTAAGGCCGTCGTAATAGTTGACAGGGGGCAAGGCGCTAAGAAGCTACTTAGACAGTACGGCGTTGAGCTACACGCCCTAGTAACGGCTAGGTGGTTGTTTAGAGAACTCCATTCAGAGGGGCTCATAACCAGGGAAGAGTACGCTAGGATAGTAGAGTACTTAGAGAAGTTTGGGGAGGAGTAGGGATTGTTCAGGGTAGCCGAGAAAGCAGGTATTCGTCGCTTAAGTAGCAAGTACTACTACGTCGAGTTTAAGCTAATAGAGCCCCTTAACGCGGATCCCCTGCCATTGCAGTTCGTTAACGTGTGGATACCTGGAGTGGACGAAGTACCAATGTCAATAGCCCAGTATAAGGGAGGAGAGAACAGCATTTCAATAATCTTTAAAGTCGTAGGTGAGGGTACCAAAGCACTTAAAGACGTCGAAGGCTTTTTTGGAATTAAAGGCCCGCTCGGTAAGGGCTTTGACCCCCGTCACTATGATAAGGTGCTGTTCATCGGGGGCGGTGTTGGAATAGCCCCGTTACCTTACCTAGCTCGTTATGCCTCTCAGTACGGAGTGGTAGTTGATGCTGCATGGGGTGTACGTGGTAGTGACATGCTGTTCAATCTAAAAGAGGTAGCTAACGACGTGAACGAGATCTACTACGCCACCGAGGACTGCGGTACAGGCTTTTGCGGCACTGCTACGCAACTTGCAATTAAGCTGGTGGCGGAAAACAAGGCCAGGTGGGATGTAGTACTAGCCGTGGGACCCGGCGCCATGTTACGCGATCTTTGTAGACTGCTAAGTAGCTCGGTAAACGTGTACGTTTCACCTGAAGCAATGGTTAAGTGCGGGCTTGGAGCATGCGGAAGTTGTGTTTTAAAGCCTCATCCAAAGCTCCTTTGCGTAGACGGGCCGGTGTTCGAGTGCGCGGAGGTGATTGATTACCTTGAACACGTCGCTAGAAACTAGTATTGGAGGGGTGCGCCTGAGCCACCCCGTAATGAACGCCAGCGGTATACTGGGATCGGAGCCGGAGCACGTAAACATCCTCGTGGAAGCGGGGTTTTCAGCCATAGTTACAAAGACGTTTACGCTAGAACCGAGAGAAGGCTACCCGCCACCCATACTCGTAAAGTTGGAGTCCGGGGGATACTTAAACGCCGTTGGGCTGGCTAATCGAGGAGCTCGCTATATACCCCTACTGGTTGAGCGGGCAAAAGCGTGCGGTAAGCCCATTGTGGTGAGCATTGGAGGCAGGAACGCGAAAGAGTTTACTGAGTTGGCGATTATCGTTGAAGAAGCAGGAGCAACAGCTGTAGAGCTTAATTTGAGTTGCCCGCACGTCAAGGGACATGGGCTCGATTTAGGCTCTGATCCCAGCCTAGTGTACGAGCTGGTTAAGGAGGTTGCGTCAGCGATCAAGATACCGGTCATCGTAAAGCTCGGTCTTAGCGACAGGGTGGTGGATTCTTCTGGAAGAGCCTTAGAAGCCGGCGCTAAAGCTTTAACATTGATAAACGCTATTAGAGCAATGGCGATAGACGTGTACTCCGCGAAGCCCGTGCTCTCGAATAGGCAAGGGGGGTTGTCAGGCCCGCCGATCAAACCCATAGCCGTAAGGGTTGTGTTTGATGTCTATAGAGAATACAAGGCGGAAATAGTGGGGTGTGGTGGCATAAGTAGCTGGAAAGATGCGGCAGAGTTCATACTCGCCGGAGCCAAGGCCGTACAGGTTGGAAGTGCACTACTAGGTAATAGAAATGTTGCTAATGAAATAGTGAAGGGGCTGGAAAGCTGGACTAGCCTACTCGGGTACAGTAGGCTAGCAGAGCTCGTGGGCATGGCACACAAGGATTAAAGGGTCCCCTAGGGGTGGAGTGTCTCCACCGATCGGTATTGGAGTCTCCGGTCATCCCGTAGCCAGATAATTTAAAAAAGAGCTAATAAGCTGAAAAGCTTACGTATAAGTGCAACTAGTACTCTATAAGCCCGACTTTTCTCATCTCATCTAAAACCACTAGAAGGGGCTCTATTACCTTATAGTACTCCACATTTGCGTTTTCTGAGATGTTGTGTGCCATGTCTTCGACCGTATGCTCTCCGTCGCAGAGTGCCCAGATGTAGTACGCTAGTGGCGATAACTCGTATACCTCTTCCTCGCTTACAGCAACGTAGAACTTGTCTTCTTCCACGCCGAGGAAGTTACCCCGCCTCGTAGGCTTCGTGCTCCTAACTTCTACGTACCTGTCTACAACGCCCCTGTCAAGTTTCTTGCGCAGTTCTTCTTCGCTACTCAATCGACTCGCCTCGTCTCTTTTTTGTGAAGCCGCCTCTTCTTCCCCTAGGAGGTGCTGGCGGCCCGCCGGCTGCCCGGGGCTCGGATTCCGGTATTTCCTCGGAGACGCTGTCACCCGGTAGCGGGGTTATATCAGTGTTTCTGCCTATGTTTAGTTGCACTTTACCCCTATAGGCGGTAACCCAAGCACCTTTGATCTCTACGACGTCCCCGGTCTTCAATGCCGTTACCTTCTCGCCCCACAGTACAGCTTCAACCCTACCCGTAGAATCTCCTACGATGGCGTTACTAATGGTCCTGGCGCCTTTCTTCGTTTCTATTGTTCTCGGCTGTGTGGTATTTAGTACCCTTACCCTTACAGTTACATTCTCCATTCCTGGACGTAGTTGCATTACGTTTATAGGAGGTGAAGGCCTCCCGGAACTTCTGTTTTCCGAACTCGAATTCATTTAACCCAGCTCGTATACGATTCGTCATGCCCAAGTAGTGGGATAAGGGTTAATAAGCGTTTCGCGATCGTCTGCGATCCACGCACTGTGCGCAGGGTTCCCTTACGAATCCACGGGCTCGAAGCCGAAAACATCCAATACCCTGAGAAGGTCTTCGTAAGATCTGGTTTTTCTAAGTTTCCTGAGGTAGGAAGCACGCTCCGGGCATGTGTGGACGGCATACCTTAATGCTACGTTGAGGAGTTTCATGCCCTCGCTGTTCAAGTAGCCATTGCTAAAGTAGTTATCACTTCTCTCGAGTAGCTTTAAGAGAATGTTTTTCGCTGTAGTGCAGAGCACGCTTTCTCCACCTATGGCCTGGTCAGCATGCACGGGGACTAACCCAACACCCTTCTCGATGCTTTATTCAGGATAAGGCTACTTAATTATCCTTAAATTGTCGCCCCCAGCATCTACGTATATAACGTCCACTACGCACTCTATGCGCTCTAAAATACTGTACACTTTGCACGTACAGTTCTCGTAGTCCTCCGAGCATATGAATAGGTGCGAGGGGCTTTGCGGCTTGTCGGCTGAGCCGAATCCCGGCACGTAGCTGAAGAGCCTTGCAAGCCGCTGTGATACTTCTAGTTCGCAGTCCTTGCACGCGGAATTGAGTAGGTAAAAGCCCTTTAGAGCACAGCATGGACTGAGAGTTAAGCTGTCGACGTGCCACCACGCCTTCTTGCTACTGGAAACGTGCCTGATTATCCTAGCCAGCGCCCCGCCAGGCCCCCGCGACGACCCTATGTACAGGTATACTCCGGGCTTGAGTATGACGCTACTACGTGCTAGCTTAGCCTCGATATCACACATTACTTCGAGCACCAGCACGTAGCAGTTCCAATCCACCCGTGTGCTCACCTTTCACTAGGTATCAAATATTAGGTACTTGCTGAGATAAAACTTCATAGTGATGACACTCGGTTTCAGCAGAAGTCCCTCATGAAGAAGAGTTACCTCGCTGAGGTGTTTGCTTGAGCAACGGGAACTTACAGGAACTGGTTAGCGCTGTCAATAGGTTTAAGAAGGAGCTAGAGAAGCCTTTTGTTGGTAGGGAAGAGGAGGCGCTCGTAATAACGTTTGCCCTCGTAACCTCCGAACATGCCATCCTGGTGGGAGAACCGGGTACCGCGAAGTCCGCTATAGCTAGACGGGCTGCAGACCTGCTCAGGGCGCGTTTCTTCAAGTACCTCTTAACGAAGTACACTGAACCCGATGAGCTACTGGGTCCGCTGGACATAGCTGCACTTAAAGAAGGCAGGTACGTTAGGATCACCCGGGGCAAATTACCTGATGCCGAAATAGCGTTTTTAGACGAAATCTTCAACGCCGGCTCGGCTATATTGAACGCTCTCTTAACACTCATAAACGAGCGGATAATATATGACGGATATGTCGAGATCCCCGTCCCCCTCTGGACACTAATATCAGCGAGTAACACCGTGCCCGAAGAGCAAGAATACCAAGCTCTCTACGATAGGTTTTTACTAAGGCACTTTGTGAAGCCGGTTAGTGAGGACAAGTGGCCAATGCTCCTTGAAGCCTCATGGAAAATCGAAAGAGAAGGTTACAGGGCCCCTCAACCGGTTCTCTCAATAGAGGACTTGAAAACTATAAATTCGCTAATACTGTCAGTAGACGTGTCCCGAGTAAAGCAACAACTCGTAAAGCTCTACGCCGTTTTAGAGGATCAGGGCGTACACTTAACTGACAGAAGGAAGGGCAAGGCATTAAAGGTGATAGCAGCACACGCCTTTCTAAACAACAGGCTAGTTGCCTCCGAAGAGGACCTGTTTGCTTTAAAATACGTTGCCGCGGGCACCCGAGAAGAGGCTGAAAAAGTCCAAGTAATACTTCTAGAAGAGCTGGGTACTCGTGAAAGGCTTCTCAGCGAGCTTCGAGAAGTAGAGGAAAACATTAGGGAAGCTAAAGCCTTCATAGCCAGGGTACGTGAATTCGATCCGAGGCTTATCGAGTACCTGAGAGGCTTTGAGAGAGCGCGAGAAAAGATCAGAAGAATAGCGGAGAGCGCTACAGACGAGTACGTCAAGAAGCGGGCATTAGATCTCCTCGTAGAAGTCGGCAACATGGTGGAGGACATTAAAAAGAGGCTGTTAATGTGAAAACGGAGAAGGGAGTACTAAAAGGCATAGAGTACGAGAGCCCGCTCGTCAAGTACAGGGGTAGTAAGGTATCGAGGCTAGCACGCTTACTTCTACTAGGAGGCGACGCGAGGATAGACCCCCTCCTCGCCGTTGACGTGTACTACTCGCTTTACCTACCGGCACCGGTAATAGACGAAGACGCGCAGAACCAGCTGTGCAGGGCAGTAGTGCAAGCGCTAATTCAAACTAGTGAAGGACGGAGGTTGAGAGCCAGAACTATTCTCGACCAGGTGCTCAGCACCATTACTGCGGCACTATACCTCGCAAAACTACATGAGCGGTATTCGTGGATTAACGGTAGGCGCCAGGACGCCACGACGAGTATTAACGAGGTCTTGGTAGAAGCAAAGGAGCTCACAGGTGAGGTGGAATCCGATATCGAGGCACTTTCACGTGTAAGGCTCGCGCTAGAGGGATTCGAGCCCGGCACTCTTAGCGTCTTCTCGCTAGAGGACTACAGCCTGGAGCTTATAAGGCTCGCGAAGGAGGCGGATGTGAGGAGAATCCTTGATGTAATATCCGGCTTGAAGTATTGGAGTACTGTGACGTCTAGAAAGTACAGGCCATTCAAGAAAGGCGGGAAAATGGGGTACGAGCTCGGATCGGATGTCGAGAGGATGTCCCCTAGAAATCTCATATACGGCGAAGACGCGTTCTACGCGAAGCTCGTGCAGGGCAGGCTACTGCTGTATAATAAGGTACTAGAAGAGTCCGCAGGGCCCATATACGTTCTACTGGATAAGAGCGGTAGCATGGAAGGTGAGAAAATAACGTGGGCGAAGGCCGTCGCACTGGCACTTTACATAAAGGCCGTCAGGAGCAGGTGTGAGTACTACATTAGGTTTTTTGATAGCCAGCCTTATGGCTTGGTCAGAGTTGGCAAAACCCCGAGGTCTAGCGAGGCGGTAAGAGTCTTCGAGTACGTGGCTAGGATCAAAGGGGCCGGTGGAACGGACATAACTCGCGCGCTCGTAACGGCACTATCCGACCTCGACGAGGGAAAAGTGGCAGGCAGCTCTATAGTGTTAATTACGGATGGCATTGACAGGGTAATGGAGCGCCCAATAAAAGAGGGCCTTAAGAGGACACGCGCTTCGCTTATAACGGTAATGGTGAAGGGCGATAACAAGAGTTTAGCGGCATTATCAAAAGAGTACTTAAAAGTCGTGAAGCTGAATAGGGAAGAGATAGTAAAGGTGGTGAAAGCCGTTGAAAGCTCCTAGGCATCTATGCCGGTCCGTGCAAGACCCCGAGGGACCTAACCGGCTTACTACACTTCCTCGCCTCACACAGTATCTCAGCCCATATGCTCACGGCAATCTCCTCTGGCGTATCTGACCCTATATCAAGCCCTGCAGGCGCGTGAATTCTGTCTTTGAACTCGTCTACGTTTATACCTTCCTGTTTAAGCCTCTCGATCATCCAGATCGCCCTCCTCTTACTGCAGAGAGCCCATACATGTCCCTTAAAGCCCTTGAGCAGGAGCTTCTTGAGCACCTGGTAATCTACTTCTGGCTCACCATACGTTACTACGACAACGTCAGCTTCGCGTAGTTCAAGCTTCTCCACCTCGCTTACTACATCACCGACTATTCTCTCGGCATATGGATACCTCTCATGGCTTGCGAGTTCGGAGTCTCTGTCTAAGACGATTACGTGGTACTTAAGGAGGTTGCCTATATCGGCTACCGGTTTACCGACATGCCCCGCACCCACTATGATAACTCTAGGTGTGGGCTGTATTACGTTTATGAAGGCCTCTAGTATACCACCACATATCATCCTAGTTTTAATGGCGTTCTCGGGGACGTTTTCGGGCCTCAAAGCCACTTTTACCCTCTTAGACCTACCCTCCCTCAGCGCCGATACAGCCTCCTTTACAACTATGTTCTCCACCTCGCCGCCACCTATAGTCCCCATAACGGACCCGTCAGCGGAAACCGCCATCATCGTGCCGATATCCCGGGGACCACTACCTTCCTTACCCACTATAGTTACGAGAGCCACCTTCTCCCCCTTTGACACCCTCTTTAGCACCCACTCGAGGATCTCCACGGAACTCATAGCCCACACCTACGTCTTTTTCCTCGTATAAGCTTAAAACCTTGAGGTAACTTCCCATGGGGCTGTTTGTTGAGGGATTTATGCTTTTAGAGGTATTGGTGGTGTTTACTGGTGTAGCTTTCAGCGATTCCGCGCAGTAAGCATGTACCGCGAGAAAAGCCCACATCCACTAGTTAAGCTACTTTAGTTGCCCCGGTCTTTATGGGCATTGCAACCACGCACGGGGGTAGAGAATTGGAAGTAGAGTTCTACCCTTCGCGCTTTGTTATAAGCCCTGCTTGGAGTGATGCAAAATATAGTGGTAAATAGGGACAAGTACTCGTGGGTAGTATCGCACTTGATACAAACCGAAATACTTATATACCCTGAGGTAGTAGAGTAAAAACCCGGGTGAACCGCTTGACTAAGTTCTATGAGTGGGAGATGTACCACGCCGCAAAAGTACTAATTAACGACATCTTCAAGGTAAAACCTGGCGAGTCTGTTGTGATAACCGCCGATACTATGTCTGATGAAAGGGTAGTAGAGGCTGTAGCTGGAGCCGCGCACGATGTCGGTGCAAAGGTCGTTACCGTCTGGATGCAGGCTTCGCCTTACGGTGTTGGGAAGCAGACGGACCCCGTACTACCCGTTGAGGGTCTAGGCGCCCTTCTCTCCAAAGTTGACGTGTGGATCGAGTTCAACTACCAGTGGCTACTCTACTCAACGGTATTCGAGCTCGCCTTTAAAGAAAACAAAAAGCTGAGATACATGTGCATGGTCGGTATGGGCGTTGACCAGATGGTTAGACTTATTGGCCGCGTAAACATACCCGTCCTACAGAAGTTCCAAGACCTCCTAGTTGAAATGACGAGGAAAGCCAAACGGGTTAGAATAACTAACCCAGCTGGCACGGACGTAACATTCATAAATGATCCAACCCGCCCAATAATAAACGAGAAAGGAGACGCGTCTGTTCCAGGCATGCACATGGTTCCCGGGCAAATAGGCTGGTCACCTGTCTTCGAGAGCATTAACGGCGTAATAGTGTTCGACGGCATCATTAACCCGCCGTTCGACCAACCACTCAGAGAGCCGGTTAAGCTCTACGTCGAGAAGGGAGTAGTTGTAAAAATTGAGGGCGGGAGCGAAGCAAGGGTCTTCGAGAGCTGGTTAAAGAGCTTCAACCACCCACAAATGTTTAAATTGGCGCACGTATGCTACGGAGTAAACCCAGGCGCGAAGTTAACGGGCAATATCGTTGAAGCGGAGAGAATATGGGGTGCAACGGAGTGGGGCCTCGGTTACGTAGGCCCGATGTTAACCGGTGGCGAACCAATACCAGCACCCTCGCACACTGACGGAATAACATTGAACTCCTCAGTATGGCTTGACGATGTCTTAATACTCAAAGATGGAAGGTTCGTAGAGCCGCAACTAGCAGAACTACAGAAACAGCTCGGAATTGCCTAGCCTTAACGTATTTTTTACTACTCATAGTTTGTTCAGTATAACTCCTTTCCTATAAATCCATGCCTCGCTCATTACACATCGTTAACGTGGTTGTAAACGGCAGCAGTGCCCGCGTTAATAGAAGCTGTGAATAAAGCTTTTAAATTAGTGGGCTATTACTATAGCCTAGGTGAGTGTTCGTGTCGGAAGACATCGTAAAACGCGTTGTAAGTAAAGTCGATTCTCTTAAAGACTATGCGGTTAATCTCCTAATGGAGATCGTCCGTAGACCCGCAGTAAACCCCGCCTTCGGCGGAGAAGGCGAGTACGATAAAGCAATGTTCCTATTAGATGAAATCAAGCAATGGGGATTTAGTGACGTAAAGGTAATCAATGCGCAAGACCCGCGCGCCAAGAACGGAGTTAGACCTAACATCATAGCTTACATAAAGGGAGAAGTGGACGATAAGCTGTGGATTTTAGCGCACCTCGACGTCGTTCCACCCGGCGACCTAAGCGCGTGGACAGCTACAAAGCCGTTTGAACCGGTCATCAAGGAAGGCAAGATCTATGGAAGGGGGAGCGAAGACAACGGGCAGGCAATAGTGTCCTCCCTAGTAGCCGCTAAAGCGCTACTAGAAGAGGGTATTAAGCCTAAGAGAACGGTCGCGATAGCGCTGGTAAGCGACGAGGAGGCAGGGTCAGACTACGGCATAGGCTACCTAATAAAGCACCACCCAGAGCTATTCGGTAAAAACGACATAGCACTTGTACCGGACGCCGGGGTAAGTGACGGTAGTTTCATCGAAGTTGCAGAGAAGTCCATACTATGGTCTAAGCTAAGGTTTAAAGGAATACAATCACACGCTAGCATGCCCCATAAGGGCCTGAACCCGCACAGGGTTGCCGCGGAGTTCATCCTTCTACTAGATAGGCTTGTAAGAGAGAAGTATGGAAGAGTGGACCCACTATTTGATCCGCCCACGACAACGTGCGAGCCGACGATGGTCAGGAACCCAAGCGGATCTCCAAACATCATACCCGGAGAACACGAAGTAGTGTTTGACTGCAGAGTGCTACCGGGATACGGCCTAGACGACTTCCTCAAAGACGTCAATAACGTGTTCAACACCGTTAAATCCGTATACGAGAAGAAAGTGGGCGAAGCTGTATTCCCGCAGCTTGAATTAGAGATCTCGATGAGAGCAGACGCAGCTCCACCCACACCTGTAGACTCGCCTATTGTCAAGTCACTGGTAGAGGCTCTAAAGACACTTAGAGGCCTGGAGCCCAAGGTCGGAGGAATAGGTGGAGGCACCGTAGCTGCGTTCTTCAGGAGAATAGGCATTCCCGCAGCAGTGTGGTCTACGGTAGACGAGACCGCTCACTCGCCGAATGAGTACTGCATAATAGGGAACCTGGTTGCAGACGCGAAAGTAATGGCGTACTTGATGGTAAAGGCCTGAGCGCTAAAACTAAAAACTAGTTAGTCTTTTTCCCTAATATAAATATATCCTAGTTCTCCAACCCTAAAGCGCCTTTTCAATTTAATATATCATGGTGAGCACGAACTCTATCAATGGCGCAAAAAGCAGTAACACGAGAATGCCGGCTACTATTAGTAGTGCACCGGCTTTAACCATCTCATAGTTCTTGAAGTACCCGTGAGAATACACGATGGCGTTCGGAGGGCTGTTCGCCGGTAGTAGAAAAGCAAAACACGACGCTATACCGGCGAATATTCCTGCTAGTCTCGGGTCTATGCCCGTCGACGTAGCTATGCCTAGCGATAACGGTACCATCGTAGAGGCCGTCGCCGTTATGCTGCAAAACAGGGATACGCCAAGCCCGGATATGATCGCTATGACTACCAGCGCTACGTACTCCGGTACACTGGCTAGGAATCTGCTCGCAACCCTAGATAGGGCATCCACTATGCCCGTTTCCCTCAGGCCCTCGCCGATAGCCAGTCCACCGGCGACTAGGAAGAGAATGCCCCAATCAACTTTCTCGGTTACCTGGCGCCAGCTTAGAACGCCAACCACCGGTACAGTATAGAGTATGATTATGATTAGTGAAGCTAAGTAAGTCCAGTCAGCTGCCCAGGACCTGTCTTTGAATACCGTTGATATGATGGGGTCTAAGAGCCATAGTAGTGCTGCTAGACCGAAGAGGCCGAGAGCGTGTTTTTGTGATGAAGTTAGCTTTCCATAATCGCCCAGGGTTATTCTTATCAGCTCCCTGCCTACCGCCATAGTCTTCGTTTCCGGCGGATAAAGCAGTAGGAGTATCCTCCAAGCCAAAAGTACTAGCACTATTGAAATGGGTATTCCCCAGCTTATCCAGGTGGCGAACCCTATCTTGGTGCCAGTGGTCGCTTCTATGTTCTCTATTGTTATCGGTACGGGCGGAGTGCCGACGGGTGTTCCGATACCGCCAGCGGTGGCCGCATACGCTATACCAATCATGGCTACTTTACCGAGATTGCTCTCGCCTTTCTCCTTTTTCAGTAACCTGAGCGTGCCGAGGGCTACCGGCGCCATTAGGGCGGCTGCAGCAGTGTTGGGGATCCACATAGAGAGTACCGCTGTAGATAGCATTAATCCGAGCAGCAACATATCTGCTCTGTTACCCATGAGGGACGCAATGCTTAATCCTATTAACTTATCTAAGCTATACGTTGTGAGCGCAACGGAGATTACTAGGCCCGCCAGTACAAGGATATTTACTTTAGAGGCAATAAACGAAACAGCCTTACCTAGCGGGAAAATACCGTAGAGGACTTGAAGGGATATTATCAGTAGGCCTGTTACGGGTATGGGGACGCACTCCGTAGCCCAGTAGACTAGAGCGAGTAGCGTTATTCCCAGCATAGCCATAGACTTCGAGGTCAAGCCTTCGGGCGGCTGGAGCGAGGCTATAGTATGAGCCACTATCAACATTACAAAAGCAATTGATGCCCTAAGCTTGGTGCCCACTTCGTATCCCCCAGCCGGTTACCCGGCCATAAAGTAAATTAGCTAGCAATCTAAAAAGCCTCTAGTAAGCCTTCTAAAAACAGCGAAGAAGTACCTCGTGGTCGGTCATGGAGGATCAGGACATGAAGGCCGGGCGGGATCCGCACACTACTCTGAATTACCGGGCCTTCGCAATGTGTATCGACGCCATCGCAATTATCCTACTTTAACTCCACGAGGTACTGCTCTATGTAGTGGGCGTGGTCAACTATTCTCTCCACGTGCCTTACAACGAGTAGTCCCAGCGTCTTTATGCCTGGAACGCTCGCCTGACTTAATGTTTTTCTTAAAGTCTCCTTGTATGTGCTGTCCACTAAGCTGTCAATTTCTCTAACGTACTTCATGTTAGTGGGTTCTTGTCTTTCGAGATCTTCGAGTGCAGCCTTAACAGCATCCACTGCCATACTGAATAGATCTGATAACCCTAGATCTGCAAGGCCCTGCTTAGGCGCTAGTAACTGGTCTATTTTTGATATTTCTCTGCAATACCTAGATACCCGGTACAGGTCGTACGCGATGTTAATTAGTACGTAGGCAGTTATGAGATCTCTTCCTAGAGGTTGTGCCTTTACTATGTACATGAGAACGCGATATATGAGATCTCTGCGAGCTTCTTCAAGCATACTGGCGATGTTTTCAACTTCTTCCCATACCATTTTGCGCTCATTCAAATCGTGCAGCGTAAATAGCTTACCGGTTTCCTTCATGACATCTTCTACGTAGCGCGACATGCGGTGCATAATTGACATTGCAAGCCTCAGCTCTTCACTCGTGAGCATCATATTTCACCTCTTAGAAACTTTGCAGTGTACTGGTTAATTGGGTGGAGAAAGACCTTTGAGGCGGGGCCTTGCTCAATTACAGCTCCTTCGTAAATAAAGGTAACCTCATCGGCCACTCTTGCCGCTTGGTGAGGTGAGTGAGTCACCATTACTATCGTCAAGTCATCCTTTAGAGATAATATTGCCTGTTCTAGTTTCCTCGCATTAACGGGGTCAACATTCGCGGTCGGTTCATCTAATAGGAGTATTCTCGGTTTCATGGCCAAGGCCCTGGCTAAACAAAGCCTCTGTTTTTGCCCTCCGCTAAGCTCGTGAGGGTACTTGTGTAGCCTATCCTTAACCTCATCCCATAACATTGCTTTTTCAAGAGCCCATCTAACCACTTCATCTAGGTCCTTTCTGTTATTAGCCACCTTGTTTAGTCTTGCTGCTATTGCGACATTGTTGTATATAGTTAAGTGCGGGAACGGGTTAGGTATTTGGAACACCATTCCGATATGTCTTCTGAGAATATAGGGATCCACATCAAAGAAATTGTGTCCTAAAATCTCGATTCTGCCGCTAACCCTAACGCCCGGGATTAGGTCAATAAGCCTGTTTATGACTCTTAGCAGGGTTGTTTTCCCTGAACCCGAAGGTCCCATAATTACGTGGACGGTGTTGTAGGGTACTTTCATCGAGATATTCTTCAATATGTGTGCTTTATCTATGTAAACGCTTAAGCCCTCGATGTAAATAGCATAGGTCACAATCTAACCTCCTTTACGGCTGTTTTTACGGTGATGAAGATCGCTAGGTACAAGACAAATAATACGAAAGACGCTCCCCACGCAATTTCGTGGTAAGACCTAAAGGGAGAAGTTATGAAGTCAAATATGAGTAGCGGCAATGCATCGGTTGGCGATAGCGGGTTTAAGCTTATACCAGACCTATATCTTCCCACAGTGAAAAAGAGAGCAGCCGTCTCACCCATAGCCCTAGCAAACGTTAGGAGGATCCCGGCTACGATCGCCTTTCTGGCTATTGGTATAAAGACTGAGAATACTGTTTTCCATCTATTAATGCCAATAGCGTACGCTGCTTCCCTATACGTTCGCGGCACGGATCCTAAAGCGGAGGTGAACGCAGTATAAGCGTATGGGAAGGAGACCAGTGTCAGGGCAGTAGCTCCTGCTAGTGCCGAGAACCCCCTCATAGGCACAACCAAAGTCGAGTAAACTACCATCGAAACTATTATTGTTGGCACACTAGCCAAGGAACGGGATAGGGCGTCAACGGTCTTTGATAGACGGCTATGTGGAAACTCGTTCTCCAAGATAGCCGCGAGGAGTGCAAGCATGATGGTTATTGGCATCGATATTAACGTTATTAGGAAGGAGCCAACAAGTGCTGGCCCCACTCCTCCGAGGTCTTTTGAAAGCGGTGTCGGCGGTATGTCTACAAGGAACCTAGCTCCCGCCTCTAGTACTGGCTTTGAGCCGTTATAGACCACAATTGCTATTACGTGGAATAGCGGCAATACTGCTAGAATGGACATCGCGGTGATCAGTGCTGCAAAGAGTTTGTCTCTTGCATACCTCCACTCATACAACGATTCTCACCCTCCACTTCTCTAGGATTCTCAACCCAATGAAGCTAAGTACAAGGGTGAGCAGGAGGATGGTCAAAGCAGCGGCGTAAAGGACAGATTCAGCGTACTGGTACAGATTTGCATTTGCATACTGTGATGCCAGTAGAGCGGGGACAGTGTAACCTGGTCCAATTATGCACACACTGGTCGACATAGCATTACCCACGGTGGTTACGGCGATGGTGGTTTCTCCTGAGGCTCTAGCAAAACTCAGAATGGCTGATGCGATGATTGCTGGCTTAATAATGGCCAACATTACCTTAACGAGCTCGTACTTTGTCGCGCCAATGCCGAGGCACGCTTCCTTGTATGTAAGGGGGACTAGCTTGTAAGATTCAACTATTATCGACGTTGTATAGGGAATAAGCGGTATTCCGATGGCAATTCCCGCAATTAGTATCGAGAAACCAGTAGTTGGCTGGCAGGAGAACAGCGGTATAAAGCCTAGATATTTGTGTAAAGGCTCCATAATGCTTGCTTTCATGAATGGTACTAAGTAGTGTAGTGCCCAAATAGCGTATACTATTGTGGGGACTCCGCCCATCAACTCGATGATAGGCACGAAAATATTTTGCACGCGCTTATTCAAGTACTCTACTACGAAAATAGACAAAGATACTGAAAAAACAAGTGCAGTACAAGTGGCGATTAGAGATGTCAGAAGGGTACCAATAATAGGGGAGAGGATGCCGTATAGTTCTTTCTCCGGGTTCCACACGCTTTCTACGAATAACCTTGCACCGTACGCTAAAATACTATCCCATGAATGGATAAGTACTACAAATAGAAATAAGCCCAGTAAACCCGTTACGATAATAGCCGAGGGGAGGAGGGAAATAAAGAACAATTTGTCTGTTCTAGACCAGCTCATTCCCGTTACCTCGCGCTGTTCTCCTCTATTATTCTAGCTGCAGCTACTAGTAGACGTTGAGCTTCTTGAGGCGGCGGTGTGTAGCCCTTAATCATGTAGTTATATCCCTCCTGGACAATCCACTTTAGGAATTCACTTACCGCTTTAGCCACCTCCCGGTCCTCGTACTTAGCCCAGAAGAAGCCGTAAGCAAGTGTTGCTATGGGATAAGCGTCCTCGCTTGGCGAGTATACAACTTCGTACAGTGTATAACTAAGGTCGTCTTGTGGAGAGCTAGGGAATATAACCCCTCGTGCCGCGTTCTGTATACTCATCTCGGACGGTAAAACGAATTTACCCGCGGCATTTTTAATTGCTGCAACCGGTAGTCCGTGCTCAATTGCGTAACTAAGTTCAACATATCCTATAGAGTAAGCCGTCTGCAAAACAACTGCGGTAACACCCTCGTTACCTTTTGCACCTACACCCCTACCACTCCTATCGACGGGCCAATCAACCTGCTTACCAACCAGGTCACTAGACCACTTATCAGGAGCAGACTTGTGTAAAAATAATGTGAATATTTCCGTTGTCCCGCTAGAGTCGGATCGGTGGACTGCCACAATTGGTTGATGCGGTAGTTTGTCCGCAATGGTGGGGTTTAAGGCCACTATTGCAGCGTCATCCCAGTACTCTACCTCACCCAAGTATATCTTCGCGAGAACCTCTCCACTCAGGTTTAATGTGCCCCCTACACTGGGGACATTATATACCACAGCCACTGCACCCATCATCCACGGAACCTGGAGCACCCTGTTCTTGTGTTCTTCCCACTGGGACTTTGAAAGCGGGGGATCGCTAGCTGCGAAGTCGACGACACGGTCTACCAAGAACATTCTTTGACCGGCACCGCTACCCACAGACTGGTAAGTTATTGGAATGCCTGTTTTTTCTTGAAATAACCTAGCCCATTGAGCTATTTGGGGGTATTGAAAACTAGCACCGGCACCTCTTATAACGGGTAATCTACTGGACGGGTTAGTAGTGCTATAGGTAGAAGCGTCCTGTGGGATCGTAGTAGTGGGCGCCTTCTCGCTCGCGAAATATACGTGAATAACTGAGTAGGTAACAATAGTTACAAGTATTGCTATAACGGTGATCGTTATATACAATTTTGACCTACTCATAATTGTCACCAATTACATAGATTTTGTCCAGATTTATATAGCTATGCTACAGAATCTATATAGATGCAAGGCACATTTATACTAGTTACTACTAGCTATAGATATACATAGACACTTCCGTGGTATTTCCTGTGCTTGATTGGTAAGATATCTATCACGCTCTGCGATGGATAGTCCTCGAGTGCGAAGTTTGCAAGTGAATAAATAGGTTTAACTAAGTAATGGAATCCAGGCATGCGTTAAGAGATGGTCTATTTGAAGAATAAGTATCACGAAGTAGTAAGTGATGAGTACACGGCGGGCATAGCTTTTCTATGTAGAGTAATTAACTTTCTCGAAGACGTGCTCGAAGATGCCGAGTGCGATGACATCTACGTGAACAGCGTAGCGCTAAACGCTCGTACCGTGGTGTTGCATGCTGTTAGGTGCAAGTACGACGTGTTTGAGAGCATTGAGGTGTTCCAGGATAGATACAGAGTAAATGTGAAGGAAGGTATTGGTGATTTACCGCTTAGGGAGCTCTACGAGCACGTGATCGACTATTACAAGAAAACACTACACCGAAGGATGAAGCAGTATGCGTGGAAAACCCATATTAGTGGAGTAGAGTATTACCTGGGAGTGCTCTTCAACGGCAAGGGTTTTCTGATTGAAGGTGAAAAGAACAAAGTCATTTTACCTGGTACCCCTCAGTGCTTTTCCGCTCATACACATCCTCTGGATCCCCCTGTACCAAGTAAAAATGATGTGAAGGCAGTTAATAGAATACTAGTAGATCGCGGTATTGGACACGTAATAGAGGCGGTAAGGAGTAGTTTAGCTATTTACCGAGTAAGACCGTTATCGCTCAGAGATTACGAAACTTTAAAGTCCCTCGAAAAGAAGGGTAGCTTCGTGGAGATGATTGCAAGAACCGCGGACGGAGCGGCAATTAGAGCCCGATATATTCACTAACCTTGTTCCTTGATCCGTCGTTAACCGGTACATGTAGAAGTAGTATGTGCGTTGATAATTGAACTGTGTAGCGACGAGCACCATATTAGGTGCAGGTTCAATAACATTTATTTCACTAGAAGGCACGGTAAAGCATAACTCTTTTTATATGACGTTGATACTTAGGAGGTATCGGTTCACGGCATGGAGTAAACTGAGTGCTGAAAGGCTTGGGTGTTAGCGGTGGATTTGCTAGCGGCGATGATGCCGGTAGTACTTGCAGTACTTAACAGTCTCGACCCCGCTATCATATACAGGTATGCGAAGGAGGCGCCACCTTTCCTATTTACATTCGTCAAGGCCACGCTGGCATTAGCGTTTGTAAGCATACTAGTAGTTTTGAGTGGAGTGCACTTAGAGATCTCACCGTCTTATGCAGTTTTCTTAGCCACCTTATCGGGTATTCTGGGTCCTGGTGTAGGCGATGCTACATATACTCGTTCAATACAGCTACTCGGCGGATCCTTAGCCGTAGTCGTCGGCTTTACTTACATATTCTTTGCGCAGGGGCTTTCAGCATTGATACTTCACGAGGCGGTTGGTTTTAATGCCGTAATTGGGGCAATACTGGCTTTCACGGGAGTGACGGTGACTTCGCTCGATCGGAGGAGGGGTATTTACAGTTTAAAGGGCTTAATCTACGCGCTTATAGCAGCAATATGCTGGAGCTTAGCGGTTGTATTGGTGAAAGCAGTACAGGAGTACTTCAATGCGCTGTTACTGGCATTTCTGAGAATAACATCAGCTCTTCTAACCATGCCACTTATAAGCACGATATACGGCGAGAGAAAGACGTTTACTAAAGGCTTTTTCGTGGCAGCAACTATTTCCGGCGTACTTGGTTGGGGGGTAGGCATGATCCTATACATACAGTCAGTGTACCTACTAGGAATATCTGTCACCACCATAGCGCTAGCGCTTACGCCAGTGCTCTCGCAGATTACCACCAAAGTGATCTCCAGGGAAAAGGCTTCTTTAAATGTCTTCATCGGTGCACTACTAGTTACACTCGGTATAACACTACAGGTTTTTCACTAGAACAAGGAGTTCTTAAAAACCTCATTCAAGGAAACAATCGGTTGACAAACGTCTTTCGTAAAAGGCTTTTATAGCCTCATCAACATAGACGTGATTGAGGTGCACGATATATGGATTCAGGTGCACCTATACTCGGCGCGAGGAAGCTCAAAGTGAGCAAACTACTGGCAGTGAAGGCCGTGCCAAGGTTCTATAGGGTAGATGATCCACACGTGCACCTGAATAACTTCAAGGAGACTACCGGCAACGCTGTCGGTATCTACGTTCACATACCTTTCTGCAGATCTTTGTGCGTGTTTTGTCCATACTTTAAGGACGTGCTTAGGGATTACCGTGAACTTGAGGCGTACTTCAAGGCCTTGCTTAAAGAAGTTGAAGTTTATGGCAAATTGCTCGAGGAGAAGAACCCGAGCATTGTCGAGATCCACGTAGGTGGTGGGACACCTAGCCTCGTTCCACCGAGACTGTACAGGGAGCTCGCGGACAGTCTTTCACAGTTCTTCAACGTTAAATGCGGTATTAGTATAGAAGCTAATCCCGAGGACTTAAGGAGCTACAGGGCTGTTGAGGAGCTTTACTCTGCCGGCATTGACGAGGTTAGTATAGGCGTTCAGAGCTTTGATGAAAGGGTGCTCAGGTCTCTCGGTAGAAAGCACTCCACCGAGGACTCCGCTAAGGCAGTTGAAAATAGCATTAAGGCTGGTTATAAGTGGGTTAACGTAGACCTGATGTTCCTCGCGCCGAACATCAGGGGCTACGCGGAGCTTACACTAGAGGAGAAGCTAGAAGCGTTCAGGAAGGACCTAGAAAAGGGTCACGAACTGGGCGCTCACCAGATTACCTTCTACCCGACAATTATACCAAGCAGTTCCCCAGGTTACAGGCTGGTAGAACTCGGAAAGGTTAGCCAGGAACTCGATTACGTAGATGCATTTATCGACATGGCCTTGGACTTCGTCAAGGACAAAAACCTCTACTTAGTAAGGGTTTACTCGGCCTCCAGGAAGCGCTATGAGTACGCAACTGTAAACCTAGAGATGGTAGGGCCCTTGATAGGTCTTGGTGCGGGAGCGTGGGGCAATACCGGCCTTTACCAGTACGTTAACATACACGATGTAGTTACATACATAAGCACGACGGAGAAGGGCTTACCCCCCGCCGCCTACTCAAGGAATCTCAGCCTGGCGTCTAGGACATGGAGGCTCTTCTTTGACCAGCTAAGTACAGCAGAGGTCAGGGAAGATCTCTTTAAGTTCACGGGTTTTAAAAACATGCCGCTTAAAGTAAGGTTCCTCTTGAAAGCAATGGAGTTAAATGGCACAGTTGAAAGGGTAGGAGGCATATACAGGTTAACGAGACGCGGTATTAAGGAGGTATACAAATCGGTCATTAACTACGTTATTGATGTACCGGTCAAGGCTACGGAAATGTTTACACGGATATCTAGATCTGGAAAGTACCCAGAAGTAGTCGAGATAAAGTAGTCCGTACTGCAAGATACTAGTGCGGTTAGTAGTTGGAAAGAGCCACGAAGGAACGACGCGTTGGAAGATGGACCCGGCCAGGCAGGAATGCTCACAAAATGCAAGTACCAGGTAGTGAGCATAAATGAATTGTACCGGGTAAAAACGAGTTGGGAGGAGGGTTTTGCCAAGTCAACGCACAGTGTGATGTTTTATTTGACGGGATTTCAATGAGTGATGATAAGATCCTGGAAGGCAGTTATGACCTTTTCCTAACTAGGAACACCGCAACGCCCAGTATCAGTAGTAATATCACCACCGCTACAGAAATCATTACTAGGCTAGACCCTTCCTCCACCGGTATTGAGGTTTCTTGGGTGGTCGTCTCTGGAGTCGTTAATTGAGTAGTTGTCGGTATTTGTGTTGTCGTGATGAATGACGTTGTCTGAGTGGGTGTATATGATGTTGTATACGCGGTGGTTGTAGTCACGTAAGTTATGGGGTGAACGGGCTTAGTGAGCGGATACTTGTCGAGTATTTGTACATCTAGCGTCGTTGCTATTACGTAGGGCACATCCACTATTCCGTCGTTATCTTTATCCGGCTCGATGTGGTCATACCAGTAGTTGCCCATTTTTAGGGTCTCGTTTTCTACATACCACTGGTTCTTTCCACTTTCATCTGCTGCATTATAATTGTAACAGAGCCAAAACGTGTTACCGAACACTACGTTATCAGTACTCTGCTTAGATAGGTAAATGCCGATGCTACCCGTCTGGTTAATGAAATTGAAGGCTATGATGTTGCCATAAGCCACTAGCCCATTAATGCCTCTACTCCCCGCGAGGGTGTTATTGGTAATCACGTTACCAGAACCCCGCAGCTCTATCGCTGGCCCTCCCGACGTTATGTAATTACCCACAATAAGGTTATTATCACCATTAGCTTGTATGCCAATGCCAGATCCGTGAATCGTGTTATTTGCGATCGTGTTACCGCGTACTCGTTCCATGTAGATTCCGGTTCCATTACTCGCGATCACATTTGAGCTAAAAACGCCGCCAGAGGCACCCACGTGTATTCCTGTGTCGGATGCCCTTATAGTGTTGCCGGAGATCTCGACTTGATCGGCAAACATGCTAATTGAAATTCCGGTTCCAGGAGTCACGATCGTGCTGTGCATTATTTGTAATTGCTTACAGCTATTAATGCCGAGGTTGCCCTTTATCAAGGTTATATTTGAATAATACACGCTGAGAGATGAGCAAAGATACGCTGTTACCCCGCTGGAATGATCATAATTTAAACCTGCAAGTATTCTGGATCGCTCTACGCTTATGCTGGCTCGAAAGCTTGCATTGCCTATTAGGATTCCGTTTCCAGCGCTTTCTATGTTAACTCCAACTAAGACGGTGTTATTTGCTTGTGTCCACAAGGCAGCGGGATTTTTCTCGGTGTAGTCCTGGAGGACAATGTGCATTGTGGATATTTTAACATCGTTGGCGTAAACTCTAATAGGTCCCTTAACAACAACTGTTTCGTCGTTCTCTCCAATGATCGCGACACTCTTCTTGACCTCAAAACCGCTGTATGTCCCGCTTAGAACCGCGATTACATCTCCATCATTCGCATGATCTAGTGCCGTCTGTATATCGGGGTAATCCGTGGGAACAACTATACGTTTTCCTCCTGCTAAAACTGCAGGGGGTGCCAGGAACGGCGAGATCAGCGCGCATATGGTTATCAATGCGAAAATTGCCCTCTTTACCCTGCTACTATTATTCAACAATATTCACCTTTTACCTGCTTGCCTATGGCAAACAGCCCTTAATATATTCCCTTTCAAAAGTGTTGCCTCTAAAAGGGCTTTTCAAATACCTCGTTCCCGAGCAGACTACCGAGTCTCCGGCGCAGAGATGAACGAGGCTATTTAGTGTGATCAATGCGATTAATTGTTGTGGACATGCCGGTGAGACCGTGCTGAGTATTAACGAGATTCTCGGGGACGATTTCAAGAGCTATGTAGCATACTATGCTATTTTGAAACTGAGAAGTCTCCTAACATGTGATTTCGTGAATTACCGATACTACTTGGTATTCAATGGTGGTAAAGGAGTGTACATTGACGGCATCATCAGGGACTTCTATACTAATGCGATGTATGAGTTATCGAGGGGCTTTACCGGTAAGAAACTCGTTGAAGCCTTAAACCACCTAGTTGAAGTTGCTAACTACGTTTTCAGGGAGTACGGGAAGCTGTATGTAGTCGGGATCTCTTATGGGAGCTTCGATGAGTGTGTTGAGGGGCTCCACAAAGCCTACGCCATACTAGAATCCTTCGAAGCAGACCACTATGAGCAACTTAGCAAAGGCTACGTTTCGGTGACTAGTGGTTTCGTAAAGCATGTAGACCAGGACTCAATTACTAAACTTGAATCGGAGGTATTGCCGGCGATAAGGGCTGGTACTATCCCGACCAGTTACACAAGTAGAGCCGGATCTAGAGAAGTGTATGTCCGCGTAGGAGAGCATAAGAGGGTGTTCGAAACACTAAAGCGGTTCAATGTGGTGTTCGAAGCAGGTGCGGATAGCTACATAGTACCCGCACCACTGCTTGAAGGCAAGTTATTCGAGCAATCGAGCCGCCGTGACGTCCAGTTGCAAGCCATACACGCGTTCACCGCTTTTAAGCCCGTCAAGTGTTCCGAGCTCCAAGGATACTCTCTTCCGCCTTCAAGGGAGATCCTTGAAGGCCTAGTTGCGAGGATACTCGGGGGTTTTGGTTTTAAGGTCTATGTAAACGTAAAGCTACCGAATAAAGCCGGTGGCGAAACAGAGGCCGACGCATGGGCCGTTAGAGGGGATTTCAGGGTATACGTTTCATGCAAGAACTGGTCTTCGAGTGTTGGGAGGGGTGTAGTAGAAGAGGAGTTCGGCAGAGTTTACAACCTCAGAGAAGTACCACAATTAAAAGTGCTCGTTGTAGGGAACATGAGTGATGAAGCTAGGAGAACGGCATTGGCAGATGGCTTTTACGTGGTGGAGTTAGGTACTAAAGCCCAGGCCGGCAACTTAGAGGAGGTCTGTGAAACCGTACAAGACGGCCTCATGAAGATTTTCACTTCAATTGCACTACCACAGTTATCACAGGCATATAAGCTACTAGGAGAGATAAAGGCGAAAGTTGAAGAGCTGAGGAAGCTTGAGATGCTGATTGAGGACTTGAAGCGAACGCTGAGTGAGAGCGCGGTTTCGTGAACGATCGTGAATTAACGAGGAACGGCACCAGTTAACACGTTACTTTTACTCGAGTTAATCCAGGTACTTAGAGTACCTTCACGATTGTCACGTAATATATGACGGTGATGTCACGTTAAGCGCGTACTATAAGGCATCTTCCACTGATTACTCAAAGAGAAGAGGTGTATTACGTGAAGATATCGGCCCTACTCTTGATAGTTACAGCACTAGTGATACTGACACTATTACTACCACTTATTCATGCCTGCATGGACCCAGCGGGCAGGTACGCGGTGGAGGTTACATTGAATAAACCCGGTACCACATATAACTTTACTACTTTGCGTGAACACCTCGGAGAGCGCCTGGTCATAGTTGACAACTCCACTTATATGTTTAAGTACAGCGTACGGTATAAGGAGTCTCCGGAAGAAGGGGTTTTAAAGCAACTGGATTTCCTAGTTGTGTTGTATGAGGCCAAGTTCTCGGAGGGCGCCCCATACATAGAGGGACTAGGTAGCCCGGAAAACGTAGTGTACTACCCTGGAATAAGGCTAGAGTTAATAGTGCCACCAGATACGGAGATATGCATAGTGGAAGCCGCCGGCTCCACGACCACGTCCATCACTACTACGGGGATAGGAGGTCAATACAGTTGTTTGCCTGTCTACTCAGATGACTTTAAGCATGCCCTTAGAGGTCTTCTGGATATTCTTGTAGACGGGTGGCAGGTCGTATCCGGGTTGACCGGTGATGATGTAATCAAGGTCGTTGATGCCGTCGAACCGGGTTTAGCGGGATGGAACAATAGATTAGTGTACTCGGAAACGCTAAATACGTGGAAACCCTACTACGAGCTGGTTGTCAAAGGATACATCAATGGAGTACTCGTTAAAGGCAACGCGTGCTCGATGCAAATACCAGCTGACATGATCGAGGAACTGAGGAAGCTAGGTCCATCAATACTGCTTGACCTTTACGCTACAACCCCTCCCACCGCGACGACTCTACCAGGAGAGACAATAGTACCAACGAAAACCCCTGCATTAACGCAGGTTACACAGCCTCACACTCCAACACCTTCAACTACGCTACAAAACAGTACGACGATCCCGGCCTCCTCCGAGAGAGACGTGAGTTCCTTACCGTTAACTGGAAGCGAAAAGGAGTTCAACGGGTTGGCTGTTGTAGTATCGCTAGCTGTAGGTACCGTGGTAGCGTTTGCGGTTTACATGGTCTTCTCAAGGCGGTACTAGCGGTACTAAAGGTTACTAAATGCATTTTTCCCTCGAAGCATCCATTAGTAACGTGTGAGCCGAGATGCCACTTAGTAGCAAAGACCTCGAGGCCTACTTGAAGCTCAGGCGGCTGAACGGGCCCATCACCATCAGAGGTTTCCAGAGGCTAATGGGATACAGTAGCCCTGGCAAGGCTGAGCGCGTTTTAAAGAGGCTTGAAAGGTTCGGCCTCGTTGAGCGTGCACGCTCTTCCGAGTACGTAGCCAAGAAGGATCTTCCGCCGGAATTGGCGTCTTACGTAATTATTAAGGGCATTATAGTTCCAAGAACTCTCGTATATGCGGTATACGCAACTACAGCCGTCATGATCTACACGCTCCTAGCGGAGCCACCAGCACCATTAATGGTCTTTCTAACGGCACTGGTGATACCTTACTGGCTGGAATCACTATACAGTTTAACCCTACTAAAGAGAATAAGAAAACAAGAACACTAAAGCCGTGCAATGCCTTAAGCTGTCAAATATCACTAGCTCAAAATACGGCATACGTCGCGACTTTTAACCTCGTTAACGCCATCGGTTTCCCAAAATACCTCTCTTCCCATTACACCGTACAGCTTTAAGTTTAAAGAACGTAGTTAGCTTAAAATTCTTACTTCGGCCTTACCTACCTTCACAAGGTTAATTCCATGACTGCCTCATAGATAGCGAGTGCAACCCGGAAGAGATGTAATAAAACCAGCGAATCGCCCCAGCAAGGTCTTCACTCCCCAAGGGTGGAGAGGGGCTGAATCCAGGCCTCTAGTGCACCCTTTTCCGCACGAACTTAGCCTGCAGTAATTGAGTCCTAGAACTTAAGCCCTGATCTGCCCCTTAGCTGGTAGGAGTGTCCTCCGATCTGGACATAACAATCCTCGTCCAACAGGTATATTTGACAGACAAAGAGACTAAAGTATTTATAGCTTATTCAAGCCTAACACCCACTTTAGAAAGTAGTAGTGGAAGGGTACATTGTTATGCATATCTCGAACCGCCACCTGTACGCTGTAATATTCGTACTAGGCTTTATCACAGTACTGGGTATTAGTGTTCTCTATCAGCAACTCCACGGTGCTTCAGAGAAGCGGGAGGAAATAGTAGTGTTTGCGGGTGCAGCCGCTGCACCTGTTTATAAAGAGGTTGCTCGGGCTTTCGAGTCAAAGTATAATGTCAAGGTTACACTTCACTTGGGGGGTTCGGGGACCCTTCTATCAACCATCGAGATCACGCAAACTGGTGATGTGTACATCCCTGGATCACCAGAATTCCTCCTAGCGGCTAGGGAAAAAGGTGTTGTTGACTTCTCAGAACACCCGCCAAAGGTACTGGCCTACCTGGTTCCTGCAATTATTGTCCAAAAGGGGAATCCCAAAAACATTTCGAAAATTGAGGATCTCACAAAACCCGGTGTTCGTGTTGGGTTGGGAGACCCCGAAGTCGTATGCATCGGGCTCTACGCGAAGGAAATGCTGGAGAAGATCGGCATCTGGGAAGGTGTGTACAAGAACGTCGTGGTATACGCAGCTAGCTGCGAACACGTGGCTCAACTGATTTACACAGGCGCGGTTGATGCTGTCATCGGATGGCATGTTTTTTACTACTGGAACCCGGAGAAAAGTGACATCGTGTGGATCGAGCCCTCGAAGATCACCAGAATAGGCTATATTGCCGGAGCGGTGACGAAGTTCGCTAGAAATAGGGAATGGGCTTTGAGGTTCCTAGATTTTCTGGCCTCCGAGGAAGCACAGGGTATCTGGAGGAAGTACGGTTACTTCCCGACACTCGAAGAGGCCAAGAAATATGCGCCCAGCGCCGAGGTGGAGGAGCTGACGTGAAATTCCAGCCCAATGCTTTTAATGCACTGAACTATGTACTGCTACTACTATTCCTACTGTTCTTCCTACTTGTTTTAGTGTCTCCCGCTGCCTTTGTGAAACCCGATGGTATGATACGTAGTCTCCTCTCCGATGAGATCGGATATGCGCTCGCGCTCTCGATCCTGACAGCCACGTGCTCCACGTTAATATCCGTAGTAATAGGTTTACCGGCGGCTTATGCACTATCACGGTTCAACTTTCCCGGGAAGAAAGTCGTTGAGGGGTTCCTTGACGTCCCGCTGTCCCTGCCCCCAGTAGCTCTTGGCGCATCACTCCTTATATTCTTCTCAAAGAATCCACTGGGTATATTTATAAACGAAAACTTAGTTAGGTTCGTGTTCGAGGTTCCGGGCATTATTGTAGCTCAATTTGTCGTTGTAAGTCCTATAACGATGAAAATATTGAAAGAGGTTTTTGACGGCATTCCAGTACGTTACGAGTGGATGGCCAGGGTCCTCGGGTACTCACACGTAGAGGCTTTCTTATACGTGGTATTGCCTCTTGCAAAACATGGTGTACTCGCGGCAACTCTATTATCTTGGGCCAAGGCTTTAGGCGAGTTCGGGGCAACAATGATGCTAGCAGGCGCTACTAGATTTAAAACGGAAACGCTACCCATTGCCCTCTACCTGAAGCTGGCTGAAGCCGACTTGGAGGGAGTTGCGGTGATAATATATGTTCTAGTAACTACGGCGTGCATCGTAACAATAGCCGCGAGGAAGTTCCTAACGAAGGTGTCCATGACATGATAGTAGTCCGGAACCTACGTACCTGTCTTGGATCTTTCTGTCTGGATAACGTAAGTTTTGATGTGGCGGACGGCACGGTCCTCATTGTTGTAGGTCCGAACGGCTCGGGGAAAACAACACTACTAGAGTGCATTTCGGGCATACGCCGAGTAGAGTCCGGGAAAATAGTTATTGATGATATAGATGTCACCTACCTTCCACCAGAGAGGAGGAGGGTGGGCTACGTACCGTCAGATTACGGCTTATTTCCGGGCATGACCGTTGAAAAGAACATCTTACTGGCATTTAGGAAGTCGAAAGGGATGACCTTGGAGCAACTTCAAAGAATCGTACACTTATTGCAGATTGGAGAGCTAATGGGCAAGAATGTCGAGTCTTTGAGCTCTGGTCAAAAACAGAGAGTCGCTATTGCGAGGGCCTTAGCTTCCAACCCCCGTGTTTTACTCCTAGATGAACCCACATCAGCTCTTGACCCAGCCACCAAGGAATACTTTAAAAGAAGCTTTCGCGCGGTTATCAAAGACGTATTCAACGATTTCAATGTACCTGTAATTTACACCACCCACGACCTACCAGAAGCAAGAAGTGTTGGCGACAAATTGGCAGTGATAAATGACGGGGTCATTGAACAGGTAGGTAGCGTTAACGAGGTATTTGAAAATCCGAGAACAAGGTTTATTGCTGAGTTCTTAGGCTACAATGTACTGGAAGGACACGTAATTGCGGTTCGTGACAATCACCTTTTCATCAACGTTAAAAACGTTACTTTAGTGGCCCAATGTGCCGGAAACGGGTGGAATGCGCCTAAGGACGTCATTGTAGTGATTAAGCCCCAGGACATCACGTTGTTCAGTGCGAAAGAACAACTATCATCGCACCGGAGAGATGAGTATACTGTTCTTAGGGGGGTTGTGAGGAACGCGCACATAGAGGGATCTACGGCCAAGGTTGAAGTAGTGGTCAATGGTTTCAGCTTGAAGGCGGAGACCGGCTTAGACCATTGGGAAAGGCTTCGTGCCAAGCCTGGAGACGGGATATACGTACAGATCGATGCCTTTAAAGTCAAAGTACTCCCGAGCACGAAATGAGAAGACATGTCACTAGGTCCAACTGAACGCTGTTACCTAGAAACATCAGCAGGGTTGATTGGGGCCCTTAGTGGTGACTTGTGTATAGCGTAGTTTCGCAGTAAAAGACCTTTATGTCCTGTTTTCTCGCATTGAAAATCGATAGAACCTGTCCACGTAGTAAGGTTTAAATGGGTAACGTGCATAGTAATATCCTTAAAGTGGTACCCCATGAAGCGCTTAGTGATCACGGATGTTAACAAGTGTGTTGGTTGCCAGCTGTGCATACTCGCCTGTAGTAGGAGGTTCGGTGTTGCCGGTTACAATAAATCAGCCATATGGGTTAGGAGCGCTGGAGGCTTTGAGCGGGGTTTTACGATAGTGGTCTGCAGAGCGTGCGAAGATCCTCCGTGTGCCAGGGCCTGCCCAGTTGAAGCCATAAGAGTTAGGAGTGGTGGAGGAGTAATAGTGGATTTCAATAAGTGCATTGGATGTGGTTTTTGCAAAGAAGCGTGTGATATAGGAGCTGTTCAGTGGGATTACGATGTCAACAAACCAATGATATGTACCCATTGCGGTTATTGCGTACCGTTCTGTCCTCATGGCGTGCTTGCTCTGGAGGAGGTGGTCTAAGTGGACATCTTCAAGCTACTATCTAACGTACTCTACATAGACTTGACCAAGAAGATCTTCTGGACGGAGTCCAGGGAGGATCTTTTCAGCAAGTGGCTGGGCGGTATAGGGGTAGCCACGCAACTTTACAAAGAAGAGGTTGAAGGAAACATAGATCCACTGGGGCCCGAAAACGTCATAGTGTTCGCCGTGGGGCCCTTAACCGGGGTTTACCCGTTGGCTTCCAAGACGATTGCTGTGTTCAAGTCACCACTAACCAATTACTTCGCCGAGAGCCATGCGGGTGGTAGGTCAGCTCTAGCTATAAGATTTGCAGGTTATAGTGCAATAGTCATTAAAGGAGCTAGTGATAGGCCAATATACATCGTCATCGACGACGAGAAAGTAAGGTTTAGGGATGCCTCAGTGCTGTGGGGCATGAGGAGTACAGAGACCGTAGGCGGCGTTCTCAGGGAGGTTACCGCTGGTGCAGGACATAGAACTATAATGAGAATAGGTAGAGCCGGCGAAAGGCTGGTTAGATACGCTTCGGTGGTCACTGAAACGTATAGACACTTCGGTAGACTAGGGTTAGGGGCTGTTTTCGGTTCCAAAAAACTCAAGGCTTTGGTGATCGTAGGTCGTAGGGGATTTAAAGTACCCAACGTGCCCGCCTATAGGGAGGTCTATGAAGAGGTCTACTCCCTAGCGGTGAAATCACTGGCTATGAAAAAATACCACGATCTAGGCACAGCCGCTAACGTGCTAACTCTCAATAGCATTAAAGCGCTGCCCACTAGGAACTTCAGTTCAGGGTATTTCGAGGCGGCTGAAGAAATAAGCGGTGAAAGGTTAGCTGAAACCGTGCTCGCTAGAAGAGTGGCGTGTGCTGGATGTCCAACAGCATGCGTGCATTTAGCAGCCCTTCGAGAGCCCTACCCCGAAGAACCTTACTTCTACAAGATAAAGTTTGTATCCTACGACTACGAACCCCTCTACGCGCTCGGTTCCAATCTAGGAATAAAGAGTCGAGAGGGCTTCCTCAAACTAGTAGACGTTGTCGAAGAAGAGGGGTTAGACGCTATATCAACGGGTGTTGTGCTCGCATGGGCTACGGAAGCCTACATCAACGGCTTGATCAGCGAGAAGGAGCTCCTAACAAGAGTTAACTGGGGTGACTACGAAGCGTACATCAAGGTAGTAAGAAACATCGTAATGCAGCCTAACGAGTTCTACAAGACATTAGCACTAGGCGTCGAAGAAGCCGCTAAGAGGTATGGAGGACTTGACTATGCACTAGCATTCAATAAAGTAGAGTTAGCAGGTTACCACACTGGGCCTTTATATCACATCTCGTTGCTCATAGGCTTTAGGCACAGCCACTTAGACGCAGGCGCGTACTCCATGGACGAAGAGATACTAGTACGCGGTAAACAGTTACCTACGCCCGAAGAGGCTGTTAAGAGGATTGTCGAGGAAGAGTCGTGGAGGCAGGTACTCAATAGCCTAGTCGTGTGCCTCTTCGCTAGGGGTATATATAGGCCGGAAACAGTCATTAAATGCTTTAAGCCTCTTAACGTGGAGTACACGGTAGAGCAGCTCAAAGAGCTTGGTAGGAAAATATGGCTTGAGAAGCAATTAATAAAGAAATCCGAAGGCTTTAACCCGTTAGAGCTAAGAATACCCAGAAGGGTGCTGGAAACACCAACGTCCCTGGGCAGAATAGATGAGGGCTATATCAAGGAGGCCTTGAAGCATTTCAATGGTATCCTGTCAACTACGAGTAGCGAGACGAAATAGCCGAGTAGACCCGTGCCCCTGCACATAACCCGGATAAACGGCTCTTGCTTAGGAAACGCTCGGGAAGGGCTTCCTACTCTACGGGTAAAAACTTTATATACCACAGCCTTTGTAATCTCGGGGTAATGAGGATTACGAATGACTGCTTCACGCAACGTCAGCTTAATGGAGTACCTGTTCATTGCGGGATCCCTTTTCTTCTTCCTGTCATTCTACATCACGATGCCCTTCATACCGCGGTATGCCGTGCTTCGAGGTGCAACCAGTACGGAGGTGGCTCTCCTCGGACCTGCCTTATCGGCAGTAGCCACGATCTTGATGCCTATCACAGGCATGCTCGTGGATAAAGGCTTTTCAAGGAGAATAGTAGTCCTCGGAGTGGCGTGCTCTATTCTATCGAACACTGTATACGCTCTATCATTTAACGTGCAAACATTATATGTAGGCAGGATTTTGCAGGGCATTAGTTTAGGCCTCCTTATACCTGCATCAATATACATTGCCACGCTAATTAGCGCTGACCCTGCAAGCACACTTGTGTGGAGGTCTATAATGGTAGGGGTTGCAATGGTGACAGGCCCTGTCCTGGGGGGAGCCTTAGTAAGCAGTCTAGGGTACAGCTGGTTGTTTGCAGTACCTTCAGTCCTACTACTACTTTCCTTATTAATGTATCACCTAGCGCTAGGAGTAAAGTATAAACACCCCGTTGAGAGGACCTCAGGCCAGTTAAGGGACCTTGCTGTTTCAAGCTTCATCATCTCATCTATATGTACATTTAGCTATGGCGCACTCTACGGTAACCTCGCGTTATTTCTTCCCGCACTCCACGAAGAACTGGGAATTCCAGTAGACTTTACGGCGTCCGCGTTCACGGTTAACTCCCTGTTTACTCTCGCTTTTAGACTCATGTACCTTAAGCTATTCAAAAATACCCCGATCAATACCATTGGTGTAATAGGCTACGCCCTGACGATTACGGGCATGCTGCTTATTGCGGTAGATCAGGCTTCATACGCCGTTTTAGCATCCATGGCCATTCTAGGAGCCGGAGGGGGGCTACTAGTACCCGTGTTACAGATAATGGCGGTGCTGTCTGTAAAGGAGAGAAGCCGCGGACTTGCATCAGGCATAAGCTCAGCAACCTTTGATGCAGGTAACGTGGCTGGTCCTCCCCTAACAATATCACTATATGCAACATATACTAGCGCTCTCAAGCTAACAACACTCTTCGCGGTGCTAGGCGCAGTGGCGATCTCGTTATATGCTTCACGCAAAGTAGCGTGCTTCGAAAGAGCTAGGTACCTTTAGAGCTCGCATTAGAAAGGCAATACTTACGGCTTGGTAATTTACACTAAGCTTAGGCTAGTTTTACAAGTTAGCCACTAGCACCAAGTAGTTTAGGTGTTAAGAATTTAACCTCGTAGCAGGATCTAATGAGCTCGGTGAAACGGCTTGATAGACTATGAAGTTCTACATAACGATGTGGTTAGCGTTCTTAGGCCTAAAGGGGATCCCGTTGGCTACAAGCTGTTCGCAGAACGCGTTGAGGGATTACCGTACTTCAAAGGAACCTTTGCTCTCTGCCAGGTGATCAAGCAGGTGGCCATACTCGGTAAAGTTCTTGCAGTAAATGTCGACAACGTTGACGCGTGCGTTATCGGGACCTACGTACTCGGCTTCAAGGAATTGCCCGAAGACTTCATTGAGAGGTGGGTTGTAGAGCGTAAGATGAATGAATCCGTGGTCAAGCAACTAGTTGCGGGGATCCACGCGTTTGAAATGGGCAGGTACAAGTCGGCTTTATTCGCGCCGTTAAAGCACTACAAAACACTAAATATCGATCCGGACGGCGTAGTGCTGGTCGTTAACTCAACACAAGCGTACATAGTCCTCGCAGGTTTCTTCGACTCCACAGGGATAAAGCCGCTATCAGATTTCAACGGACACGCTGCATGCGAACTAGTGGTTCCCCCGTTAAAGGGCAGAAGCCCGTGGTTAACGGTACCCTGCGGTGGCGCCCGGGCCTTAGCGGAAGCGCAGGACGATGAGCTGTGGATCGGCATTAAGCCGGAAGACTTGAGGAAAACGGTGGACAGGCTAAAAGCAGTGGGAATGAAGTACCCGCTGACAGCATACCAAATGCTAGTAACCCAGCCTAATCCGGCACATCCGTTAACTCACCTGATCTCCAGGAAGCGCGTTACCGGTTAGAATAATTACAGGCCACGTGCTTTATACAGTTAACTCGTTTTGCGGCCTCTCGACGTCTTTGTTTTTAACATTAGTAGTACTCGTAGAAGAGCTTCAGCGGACTTCTCCTGTAAATGAAATCTAAATCCCTGAAATCGGGTTTAGCTGAATACACGAAACGCAGTATGGCGGGTATGGTGATGTAGACCTTTAGCTTATGGCGCATCACTCTAACTTCTCTCTCTAACTTAGTAATGTTATGTACGTCTAACTCGTCTATGGGATCCATGAAGAGGGCAATGATGCATGGCTCCCTACAGAAGTCCCTTACAAGTACTTTGACAAGCCAGGGTATGATCCTGTTACTGCTTGGGTATGGGCTGTAAGGCCCCGTCTCCATGGGCCACTCTATCAAGGAAAACACCCTGTAGACATCTTCGATCCTCAACCCGCTCAGCACTGGTGTTACCTTAACGCCCTTTTCAGTTGCTATACCTATTCTAACTTTCAACCCCTTCTCTAAACCGCTGTGAACGAGGTCCAAGATCATCCGGGCCAGCGTATCTAGAGGCGGAGGATCTCCGTGGAAGAACCCGCTGTGAATTGATGCGATCACAAGGATGTTTTTGTACGTCTTCGCTTCGTACTCCTTAACCATCAACCTGGACGTCTTAGCGGTTGCTTTCCAGGCAATTTTACGAAAATCGTCTCCTACAATGTACTCTCTAACCCACAATACATCCACTCCCATGCCCCTTCTACGCGTGACGGGTGCCTCGAAAACTGCGTACTTAGATAGTACTTTCTCCACGGTAAACGCGCCTACTGCCCTACGCGGTGCTATGTACACGTCAACCGCGGACTCAAAGAAAAGTTTTAATAGCAGGTTAAAGAACCTTAAGGGGTCTCTTACTACGAGCTCTATGCCCAGTGCTTTATGCCCTCCCACATACCCCGTGACGTAGCACTTCATACTTAGGTTGCCGCGATCTTCAACCACTTCAAAGCCCTTTAACCACATGCCTTTATCCGAAAGTAAGCGCGCACTCCCGATCTTGACGTAAGAGGATACGTCCCTTTCCGCGAAGACCTCAAACATGACACTATCACCCACTAGGCATATCAGCGGCTCGTAGAATCTCGCGCGCATCACCCTATCTAGAGGTAGGAAAGACCTAATTATGGAGTACGAGGTAGTAGTGAGAGCTAGTAGAGAGATACTTGTAAGTAGAGCAATGTTCTCCAAAGTGCGGCTTCCCGTTACAAGGAATAGTAGGGTAGGCAGCGAGGTTACAAGTATTGCTAAGTATAGGCCTTTAGAAGGCCTTAAAATAGCGTTACCTCTTCTCAGCTTAACTATCTTCATCTCCTAGTCCTCACGGCCTGGGCACTTCTACGTGTTTAAGTATCTCGTTGATAACTATGAAACTGGTGTAGCCCTCTGCAACGTACTCGGGCTTTAGCAGAATTCTATGGGACAGTGCGGGCATGGAAGCGCTTTTCACGTCGTCGGGTATAACGTACTTTCTTCCACTAGATAGGGCATACTCCTTAGCCAGGGTTAAGAGTAGTAGAGCGCCTCTAGGCGTTACTCCGAGCCTAACGGCGCTATGCTTATGGCTGTACTCTACTATCCTACTAATATAATCCAGTATTGAGTCGTCTACGTAGACGCTTTCCAGCTCTTTAGACACCTCCTCGATATCCTGGATCGCTGCTACCGGCTTCAGCGCCTCGTACTCCCTTTCAATAGCCTTTAGCCCTCTCCTGAGTAGGCGCACGAGGTTGCTCTTTTCCAGGTTCTCCATGCTTACTTTAATAAAGAACCTATCTAGTTGCGCTTCCGGTAGTGGAAAGGTTCCTTCAAGCTCTATTGGGTTTTGAGTGGCTAATACCACGAAGGGTCTCGGTAACTTCACGGTTTCGCCATCAATGGTTATCTGTCTCTCCTGCATGGCTTCTAGGAGGGCCGATTGCGCGCGAGGTGAAGCCCTGTTAACCTCGTCTACTAGCACTATGTTGGAATATATTGGTCCAAGCCTCAACTCGAAGTCGCCTGTCTTCTGATTAAAGATCTTCGTGCCCACGATGTCGCTGGGAAGTATGTCTATAGTGCACTGCACCCTAGAAAACTTCAAATCGAGAAGTCTCGCGACGGTTTTAGCTGTCAGCGTCTTAGCGATGCCAGGCATTCCTTCTATGAGTGCATGTCCTTCCGCGAACACTGCGAATAAAATGAGTTTCACGTCGTTCTCCCTACCTACGAGAATCTTCGAAGACTCCTCGACGACTTTCTCGACTATGCTGCTGAATCTCGTCATTTACACCACGTAGATATATTAGGTCTCCAGGGTGAAATTTTTTCGGTGAACATTTTTGATTTTTACCAAAGGCTCTGTGAAGCGTGCTGGAAGGCTTCTCGCAGTTATACTACTGCTTATGCTTGCGTTTGCTACCTCAGCAGAGGCCCGTGAACGACACTCAGAGAACCTGGTGAAAATCGCCCGCCGTGAAACTGAAAAGAGGTATGCTATCGCGTGGTGGCTTAACGCTACGGGCATCGTCGAGAAGTGTCCAGTAATAGACATAGATAACGTCACACCCAGTACCGCTACTAGAATTTACGAAGAAGTATTCAATAGAAAAATAGAGCTGTTTATTGGGGGCTACCAGTTAAAATACTTGAAGCTACTTATGAACGGGAATGACACCGTGGAGCCGAGGGACGTTTCACTGCTCTTAGAGTCCTTTGCAAGGAGTGTCTTGGAGATACCTGGTGACGAGTATAGAGTGCTATTACGTAAAATCCTACTTAGTGCTTTAAACCCCGCAGAACGAGAGGCTTACAAATTCGAGGTTAGCGACATTGATAAACTGGTTCTTCTGGTCGCAGAGCTCGGCAAGAAAAGTAACGTGAGCGAGAAATACATTTTCTCCATTATAGTCAAGTTACAGCTAGTTAAGCTCGCAACTAGGACTGGAATCTACGAGGACGCGTACAACGAGCTCCTAAACGAGCTACTAATGAAAGAGTCCATCTTAATGGCGCTCTTCGTGGACAAGATCGTCAACGGCTTGCAGGTAAATATCGTAGAACAGGGGCCCGCGGAGGTTTTGAAGCTACAGAAGCAAATAGAACAAGTTACGAGAAACAGGCCTTTAACGAGATCAAACGTGTTGAGGGTTTTAAATTACACGATGGAAATGTTGCAGAGCGCTGGAACTGGTGACATCAAAATCGAGAAGCTTCTTTCCGTGGTAAACATAGTACTCAGCGAGAACGTGGACGTAGAATACCTCGAAGAGGTAATTCAGCGGCTTGGTAGTGTGGCTGGAGAGAACACGATCACGGGTGCGCCACTCACTGGTGACCGTACAAGAGGCGACTCGCTCTCGGTAGAAGGTACGGAGTCCTCTACTGGTGAAGACGATGTGAGAATGGGTGCGCGTAGATACAATCACATGGCAGGCACTACGGAGGAGCTCGAAAATGCGCACTACTACATTAATCTAGCAATTTTCGAAACCACTTACCTTGCCGAGTCATTAAACAGGCTTATTGAAAGAATAAACAGCGAGAAGATAGGGCTTTATGTAGAATTCCAGGATGTGAAAGGAGGTATGGTAGCCTTTAAGGAAGGAAAAAACAAATCTATTCACATAGTTCAGGGGAAAGCTGAGAGCGGTCACCTATTAGGTTACCTACAGTACATCTCGATCACGTTACCGGTACTGTCCTTTCTGATAGTAGCGTATAAGAAGGGCATTTTAATGACTATGGTTAGCATTCTTAAGGAATGGGCGGTGGGAAAACCGCGGTGGGTTGTGAGCAACCAAGAAGGCCTCGTGTTCAGGAGTGAGAAGGCCGCGTTCTTCGAGAGGTTCTGGGACGTGGTACACGAACTCTCCTCTAAGTACAACGTGGTCATAACAAAGTCAACTACTCATAGGGAGGCGTATTCGCTGCTCTCCAGTAGAATAAAAGACCCCGTTAAAATAGCGGTCCTCGAAACATTACTGTACGGCTATGAATATGCTAGGTATGGCGGCATGGAACTGGATGTAAAGCCTCTATTACGGCTAATAGATTCATTAAAGTGAATGCGAATGCCTAAATTCAGAGTTAACCACGCGTTTCTGTATATTCTGCCGTTGCTCGTGATGATAATGGTCGTAGCGGCGTCAATTGCTTTCTCCTACTCTCCGTTGAGGACGCTGGTGACGCTACTGGTTACTGCGTTCTCGTTACATTACATTACTAGAGTGCACATTACGTACTTTAAACTAGGCGTCGTCGAAGAAGGCCCTATCAAACTACCTTCAAGACTACGCGTAGTGACGTTTCGCGATGTATTCGTGAACCTGCTCTTCGTAGTCATGCTCGGCGGACTGTTAGAGCGTGCCTTGATTTCCTTAGTGGGCAACGTATACTTGTCGCTAGCAATAAGTGCGGTGATCTTAGTAATCGTGGTTAACGCTACTAGAAGGATTCACGGGAAACGCAAAACAACGTACACTAGTGTAGTCGTCCTTGCGCTCTTCACCACGCTATTCTTCGCAGGGTTAATTAACGACCGTGACGTTGAATACTTCGAACACGCATTCAAACTGCTAGAGGAGGTACTACATGGTGCTTAGCGAGAAAGTGAACACGTTGTGTGTTGTCTTTGCACTCGCGTCATTCGTCGTTTCTATACTACTAGCGGTTTTACAGAGGTACGTTGCTTCTTTCGTAGCACTATTTATCGGGTTAATTGTGCTTTCGTATGTAGGTGAGAAAGGTAAATGAAGAAGGCTGCTCTAGTGCTACTATTCGCAGTAATGGTTTTTGTGTTCGTGGCGCTGGAAGGCAACGTTCCCGGAACAACGTATGCAGGTGCTTCGCCATTAAACACGGGCTGGGATGGTACTTCTAACATGGTGGAGTTGCTCTCGATGATTGGTGAGAGGGTTATTATCGTCGAAGACTGGGGTTCGCTGGCTGGAGCTACTGTTAACGCTGGTAGCGAATACTGCAATGTAATAGTCGTGGTTTCCCCGGAGAAGCCTTTCAACGACGTGGAGTTAAACGTAATGCGCGAACTCGTTTTAAACAAAAGCTACTGTTTAATTGTCCTAGATGAGGGTCCTTATGGAAACCAGGTGTTAAAATCCCTCAAAGTGCCCCTGGAAATCAGGGGCTACGAGTACATAGTCGACGAAGAGGGCTCGTATGTAGTGTGGGGTACCATTGAAGTGTACGGGGCAAGATTGAGAGTGGCATTCGCGTACGCCTCACCTGTGAGAGTGCATGATAACAAGACCTGCAGGTACGTGGGGTACGTAGACGGCATTCCCATAGGCGCGCTCTGTAGGCTTAGTAATTCGAGTGTTCTCGTTCTAGGCGACGGGACTCTAGCCACTAATTCAGCTTTAACACCCCTAAACGAGTACAATCCATACACTCTACTTCTTCGGGGCATAATCAGCGAGGTGTGTAGGGGTATCGGTACTACTCGTGGAAAGGTATTTCTAGTTGAAGGGAGCAAGTACAATGCAAGAATCCTAACGCCACGTGAAGTCTTGGCAAGTGACATGCCGTTTAGCGAGAAGTTGAAACTGCTGATTAACCCTGCACGGTATACATACCAACTAATAGTTACCATTGAGAGGGAAACATGCTTCTTCACGTGCCTGAACGTCGCGGCGTTGATCGTCATGATTATGCTAGTAGTGCGCTTACGTAGAAGAGGCAATAGCAAGGTGGAAGAGGGAAAGAGCATTATTGGGTATTCGTGGTACGGGTTGCCCATACCGTTAATAAGAAGCCTGTGCTCAGAAACACGCATCTGCCCGGAAGAGTTCAGTTGCACTTCAAAGAAGAAAATTACGAGAAAATGTAAGAAGATCGTGCAAGAGAAAATAGTCTCAGAGAGAGAGCTGAGGAGGAGGATTGTAAAAACACTATTTATACAACTATATGGTGCCGAGGTACTAGGTGAAAACGAAGTTATTCTATAAAGCACAAGAGCATCTTAAAGTAATTGACGCCATCACGGGCCCTACGCACCGCTACACTACCAGTCCTCGTAAATAAAGCGATTAGAGTTAAAAGCTATGAACACGCAATTTCAATGGGATGAGGATATGGTAATCGTTTATGCGGTTAAAATACCTGAGAAGAGCACAATACACGACTTCTTAAAGGAATACATACTGTCTCGAGGCTTAAAAGGAGGCATTATACTGGGTATTGGTGGCCTAGAGTACGCCGAAGTAGGCCACTTTGACCCCGCTTCAAGAAGGTATTTAATCCGTGAAATTAAAGCGGGTGAAACCGTCCTAGAAGTCTCATCAATGACTGGAAACTACCTCGTAAAGCAAGACGGTGACGTAAGCGTGCACGTGCATGTAACGCTGGCCACGCCAGGTAACGTACTTGCAGGGCACCTTGTGAAAGGCATAGTAAACCCATTCATAGAAGCATTCCTAGTTGAACTAGGCAGCGACGTTGAAAAGGCGTTTACACATAGATAGCTGTTAACGCCAATTCCTTTAAAGAACATGCGTTCGAGAAAACGTGAGAGATTTTCTGCGAGCGCACCCCCTAATCCTATTAGTACCTCAAGTACCTAGCCTTCGCCTTCCTCGCACCTGCGTATACCGAGAACTATTGATAAAGCATGCATAACCGCCTTCGCTGAAGAGTTATTATCTGTAAGATTTAAAAGTTTTCTTACTTTCTTACATATAAGGTGGTAATACGCCTGACTTAAAAGATGAAATTGAGAAAATTCGGAATGCAGTTGAAATCGCGCTAAGGAGAGCCCTCGAGGAGCTTGAAGAAGTTAAGTTAGGGGTCTCGGAGTGGTTGACGCCGCGTAGATTAAGAAGACTTTATAGAGAGTTAGAGCACATAGTCGATTATTTCGAAGATGCCTTACTTGACGCCAAGAGAAGATTGCGAGAAGTTAAAAAAGAAACCGAAAAACTCGGAGACAAAGCTTTATTGGATGCCGTAAGAGACTTAGAGGAATACGTCGACTCCAAGGTCAGGGAATTTAATGAAAAGTACAGGGAAATCGTCAAATACGTGGAAAAAAGCTTCCCCGAGATCAAGGTGAGGAGAGGTCCGCACTGGATTGCAATAACCATGTTGCCGCGGAAATTGGCCAGGAGTATTGGCGAGGAGGTGGAAGAGGCCGTTAGGACAGCTCTTGAAGAGACGAGAAGAGCCCTTGAATCGGCCACAACCGTCATTTCCTCAATAAGGCTTAGAGAAGAGGATGTCTCGATCATAGACGAGCTTGTAGAAGCGGGTGTATTTAAAAGCCGAAGCGAGGCAGTTGCATTTTTCACGAAGAAGGGTATAGAGGCTTCAAGAGACTGGCTTGAAAAGGTGAGAGAACATTTGACGAAAATAAAGGAGTTGCGAGAACAGGTTAAAAAAGAACTTGAAAAAGGAGAGGAAAAAGGAGATGGTAAGGCGTAGGCCCGCCCATCGCGCTTTTTACCGTTTAACGCCATTTTCTAACCTGCGGTGACGTATCGTGAACACGTTCCCTTCTAGTGACAGGTTAGTTGAAGCGTATGGGTTAATGAGAACGGGCATACTATGCATGCTCGTGGCGGCCATAATGCTCATTGCCGGGTTAATGGGTTTACTCGTTTCGTTTCTCTGGCTAGTGCCGCCGGGTAGGGAGAGGGTTGGAGTCCTCCCTTCTATCCCCTCTACCGTTCTCTTCACGGCCCACTTCATAGCCTTCATATTAGTTCTTCTCGTCGGCGCGATAATAGCATTAATTGGTTTATGGGGTAAGCTTCTCCCAGGAATGAGGGTACTTAAGGAAGTTCAACCCGATTTCTCAACTGCAGAAACGCTCGTTAAACTCGGCTATTTCTGGGGGCTAATACTACTGGTAGTTAGTATACCACTAGTGTCCTTTCCCCTTATTATAGGGGTCTTCACGGGCATTATCGCTGCCGTTTTAATGCTAATAGGCTATATAGGGCTAATAATTCTATGCTTCAAGCTAAAAGAGCTTGAACGTGAAGACTAATTATTGGAATATTCTTCTCAATTGCAGTAGTAATTGCGTTGATATTACTGTACATAGCCCTTGGAAATAGCATAGAGAAGAGAAGGCGTGGCCAGGTGCCAGCGCCCACACCACCTCTGCTACCACCAGTATAGCATCAAGAGTTTCATAAGTCGGTTTTCGTTTTTACATCATTTTAGTGTAGAATGAATTGGGAAACGTGCATTGGGTTTAAAAATAATGAGAAATGGAATGGGTAGCCAAGGTCTTCCGTTAGCTTGTAGGATCTAGTAGAAACTTTTGTCCCTCTTCAGTATCTCTCCTTCCTTCATCACGAGGACTATGTTGTTGACGTTTAGGAGGGTGTCTATGTTATCAAGGGGGTTACCTCTGATCGCTATGATGTCCGCTAACTTACCCTTCTCTATTGTCCCGACGCGGTCGAGGAGGCCGGCAACCTCGGCCGCTATACGCGTAGCGGCTATGAGGGCTTCGGCAGGGCTCATGCCTATTCTCTCGACGAGCATTTTTAGTTCAAGGGCGTTTTCACCGTGCCTAAAGGGCCCTCCTATAAAGTCTGAGCCCGCGGCGATCTTTACACCGCTTTTATATGCTTTTCTAATGTTTTCGCAGTGCACCTTGAACACTTCTTCAGCCTTTCTTAAACCCCATTCAGGGAAGCCCGCCTTAGCGCCTTCGGTGAGGATCTTGTAGTAAGTGGCTGTTGTTGGAACTACTATGGCGTCTTTCTCCCTAGCTAGCACTATTCCTTCCTCGTCTATGAATGAGGCGTGGGCAATTACTTTGACGCCACCTTGTATAGCGTTCTTTATGCCTATACTGGAGTAGGTGTGAGCGTAAACAAACGTTTCTACAGCTCTCGCCTCTTCCACGATGGCCTTTATTTCCTCTACTGTAAACTGCCGGTACTCTGGCTTATCTCTCTGGGATAGGACGCCTCCAGAAGCCATGATCTTTATGAAGTCTGCCCCTTCTCTAAGAGCGTATCTGGCTGCTTTACGGCACTCCTCGATACCATCACATATTAAGCTTGCGAACGGTGACACCAGCTTCTTGGTTGTCCTAACGTCAACCCATTCAACTGGTAAGTAGTGTATATCGCCGTGCCCAAATGTCTGAGTCAGAGGTGGACCTGAAGCGACTATTCTGGGGCCATTTATGGTTCCTTCGTTCACTGCGTACTTTAATTTGAGGGCTATGACGCTGGCTGGGTCTACAAACGTGGTATAGCCCGCGTTTATCAGCACCTCCAGGTCTTTTGCAGCCCTGAGTAAGAGTACCTCGTAGGGTGTTACTAGGGGTTCCTTAACGAAATCAGCGCTTTTGCAACCGGAGAGGTGTGCGTGGGCCTCTATTAGTCCGGGCATTAAGAAGGAGCCTTTGAGGTCTAGCACTTCGGCCTCACCTGGTACTTCAACGTAACCGCTTGTACCTACATCGTGTATTATTCCATCGCGTACAACTACTACCCCGTTTTCAATGATCCTCGAATCCACAGCTGTAAAGATTCTCGCATTAACCAGAGCCAGGACGCTGTGCTTGAGGGATGAAGATGCCATGAGTTACCACCACGTGACTATGATTTCCACTCTCCGTTATAATTTTTCCCAGTTTTCCTCTGTGTTCTCGGCTCACGGAAACGTGATTGTGCCGAGAACGGCTATGCACGAACTGAGGAGAGGGCTTACTGTGAGATCGTGCACGTCAAGTGTCAGGACTGTGAAGTCGTTACCGGTATAGGGAGATGGTTGTGTACACTAGGTTTTTTAAGGAGGTAAGTCTATAGGGATAAGTGTCTACCGGTAAGAACCAGGTGATCTCATCGAATGCAGTGACATGTGTACTTTACTGGGGTTTCTTGAGCCCCTTACACAAGTAGGTTCCTCACCGCCAGTGCACGGGCTAATTCTTCCGCTACTTTTCTCGACTTGCTACGAGTCACGATCATGTCTCCGGCTTCCTCCACCACGACCCCCCCATACTTTTTGTACTTTTCAATAATGCTCTTCGCCTCTTCAGCGTTCACTACTACGATGACATAGTAGCCAGCGGGGTCTTTCCGTGACAGGGTCCTCCTAACAATCTTCTCAATACTTTTCATAGACCAGCGACCACCTTCACAGCTTCTTAGGTATACGAAGCTTAAAACCAGTTGTAAGGAGTGGCTTTTACGGTGCCTTCGGGGTCTTGGCTTGATTCCTTACTGTTTAATAGTTTTTACCCATGTTTATCCATAACGTGTCTTAAAGAACAAGTAGGTCGGTAGGGGCGAGGATAGAGGCCTATGGCTTACAGTGGACTGGGCACCATTACGGGCTTTGCTATATTGGCCTTGATGCTGGGTTTGAAGAAGCCAGTATGGATGGCGCTCTTATCGGCTTCATTAGCCATGGGGCTCCTTGACGCCGGGTTCTCGGGTTTAGTCGAGATCGTGTCCTCAACTGCTTCGAGTAGTTCCGCGCTTGACCTCATTTTAATTACGTTCCTAATAGCCGTGTTCGTGAATCTATACCGGGTGTCGGGCTTTCTCGCCAAGCTGGGAGAGGAGCTCGTAAAGTTCTTAAAGAAGCCCAGGATCATAGCAATGTTTGTGCCTGCGGTCATGGGGCTTCTACCGGTTGCCGGCGGAGCCCTCATGTCTGCTCCCGTCGTTGACACGGTCGGTAGTCACTTGAGACTAAGTAAAAAGTTAAGGCTTTTCATCAATGTCTGGTTTCGCCACGTGATCTTCATGGTCTACCCTCTCAGTACGGTGGTTATAACGATCGCCACCTTGGCGGGCATTAGCGTGTGGTATATTGTGCTAAGAGGGATCCCCATCGCCCTGTTCATGGTAATCACGGGCTACTTACTGGGCTTCCGCGGCTACCATCCTCACTTCGCCGGGGTCTCCGGCGAAGCGAATCTGAGCACGCTTGCTCGTGTGTTTTCTCCCATACTCGTAGCAGTGGGTACTGCCGTTGCCATGAGCCCCTTGCTTGACGGGCCGACCCTGCCGCAGATCCCCTTAACGCGCTACTCCATGGTATTAGGGTTAATTTTAGCCATAATACTCCTCGTAAAGCTTTCAAAGGTGAACTTAGAGGGTATCAGAGACGCAGCATTATCGAAAAGCGTTGTAGAGCTCGTTGTCGCGGCCTTCTCTGCGATTCTCCTCAGGGATGTTTTTGTCGCCGTGAAGGGGCCGGAGATGTTTTCAAACCTCCTATTGCCTAGAAATGAGATCGAGAAGACTGTGCTCTTAGCTCTTGTGCCTCTCGTAGTGTCCCTGGCCACAGGCTCTCCTCTCACGGGGGGCATCGTCGCCATATCAGTATTCCAGCCTACTCTAAGTATGGGGCTCAAGGAGGTTTCTTTGATATATGCATCGAACATGCTGGGCTACCTAGCGTCTCCAGCACACTTATGTTATGTCTACACGGCTCAGTACTTTGAGCAGCCCCTTACCAGCGCGTACCCGGAAATGTTCGCGGCAGTTACCGTTACTCTCGCCGTAGCGATATGTATGTACTTCATGTTACCATGAACCCTTCAAGCCCCATTTCAATAGAAGATGAACTAAATACGGCACTATCACGTGCCTTGTACCCATTGTACGGGCAAGTTCTATATAGGCTCTCGGGCCAGCGTGTTAAGCCATTAGCGCTTTTTAACCTCGCACTCTTTCCAGTCTAAACCAGTCAACGAAGTACTCGAAACCGCCATCATAGTTCCAGTAGTTAGCGTTTTAAGATTCCAAGCTAGGATGAAGTACAACCCAGCATACCTTGTTAACTTGAACAGCGTTTTCCCGGAAGGAGCTGGTTCCCCTAGTACAAGGACCATCGTAAAGGTCGTAGGGAGCTCGCAATGTCGTCCGACTACGTCCTTGACCTATATTGCGCGGGCCTCAACCCCTACCACTATATTCTGGCAATGTATGGGGGGTTTTCGAGGATTAAGACATTAACGGGCACCATTTCATGGGACACCGTAGTCGAGTCTACCAGGCTCTGCGGACGTAAAGGTAACTCGCAGAATATGCTCTTAGTAATGTAATAATTGAAAGAGTAGAGAGTGGCAACTACTATAGCGAAGAGCGGTGCAAGGTACTGTATCGCGTTGTCCTGGAAACGCCTATGAATGGAAGCGGTAGTGGACCATTGAGAAAACGTACTAAAGACTAAAATGAAGTTAAATCATCCATCAAAGGCTCCTCCAGGTCGGCGAAGAGCCCGAGAAGGAATGTTGGTAAAGGCTGTTAAGCAGGTAGAAGGAACCTCGAGCCAAAATGCTAACCAGTAGTTTCCCCGTTGTTTTACGCACCCCCGTCAAACCAGTCACTCCACTTTCCCTAGTGCACAGCGCCTACATCCTACATAATGTCATCAACCACGAGAACGCCTAGCCTCCGTAATACCAGTAATATTGACCCCTCCTCCTAAAATGCCTAAACGCCGCGATGCTAATAACGGGCTGTGCGGTATGGGATGTAAGTCCTTAATGTGCGTGGAAATAGACAGTTGCGAGCTTTGTAGAAGCGTAGCCGACAAGTACCTGCAGACCTTGAAAATCATAGCTAACATAGAGCAGCTGTTAGAAGAGCTAACACGGAGCACCGTTACCGAAAAAGCAAAATTGGAGGGAACATATTCAGCAATGCTATTCGCGGCTACACCGTTGTTAACGGGTCTCCTGGGGCTAGCACAGCCTAGTAACGCACTGCTCGCGGGATTGCAGGTGATTGCCGCAACGGTCTTGGTGACGATCGTCGTGAAACGCGCCTTTAGTGGTGAAGGGAGGGAAAGCGCATTCCCCGAAAACCCGGAAACGGGCTTAGAGGGTACAGAACCAGGTTATCTCGACATCGAAGATCTGTCCAAGGCTCTAAATGAATTCAGAAAGCTGGCCAGCGTTTACGAGCTCATTTTAAGTAGGTGCGCTGAGAAGTGCGACGTGAGGGTAGGAAAGGAGAAAACAGCTTAGAAACGCAGAGTTCTACGCCTTCGGTAAAAAATATTTTTTAATTATAACCATTAATTTTTATCGAGGTGGGTTTAGTGTGGTCCATAACCAGCATTGACGATGCTGAGAAACTTGTCCTTGGAGCAACTATTTTGGGCACGGGTGGAGGTGGTGATCCGCGCGAGGGCCTCTCAATGCTGAAAGGCGTTCTCGAAGAGGGTAAGAAGATTGACGTCATAACTCTCGAAGAGCTACCGGAGAACAGCTTGATAGTCGTTCCGTACTACGTTGGATCGATAGCTCCCGGCTTGAAGCCCAAGAAGGGAATCAAAATAGCCGATGCCATTGGTAGGGCATTTGAAACCATGGAAAAGGAGCTAGAGACTAGGATCGGTGCTGTCATTGCAAGCGAGCTCGGAGGTGCTAATACCCCAGTGGCTTTAAGCATAGCGGCTAGGCTTGGAATACCTGCCATAGATGGAGACCTACTTGGCAGGGCTGCACCAGAATTACACCAGTGTACTGTTCACATATTCAACATACCCATGTATCCCTCAGTGGTGGTGTCTGAAACGGGCAATGTCGTGGTTGTAAAGGAGTATGCAGACATAGATGACTATGAAGCAATAGCGAGGTATTTATCGGTTTTGAGCGGTAAATTTGTAGCAGTAGTTGATACACCGATGAAAAAGGGTGATGCTGAAAAGGCGGTTGTGAGAGGCACTCTTTCTAAGTGCCTTAGACTTGGAAGCGCGGTACTAAGAGCTAGAGCCAGGAGAAGGGATCCGGTAAGGAAGATGGCGAGAGTTCTCGAAGGGTGGGTTGTATTTAGAGGTATCGTTGAAAGCTACAGGTGGCGCGATGAAGGCGGCTTCTTGAAAGGCGAAGCAGTCGTAAAAGGCTTATATAGGTATGAGGGTAGAACTCTCAAAAGCTGGATCATGAACGAGCACATAATGGTGTGGCTTGACGAGAAGCCGCTCGTAATGCCACCAGACCTCTTCATGCTGGTAGCTGATGATGGTACACCAGTAACAAACACGGAGCTCAAAGAGGGAATGGTGGTTAACGGAGTGGCTGCTAAGGCGCCGGCCGTGTGGAGAACTCAACGGGGCCTCGAACTATTCGGGCCGAAACACTTTGGTTTTGACTACGACTACGTCCCCGTAGAAGAACTCATTAAACAACACGGCATTGTGTGAGCATGAGGGTCTTGGTCATAAATCCCGTAGGACACTCAACATGGAATGAATCAGATAGAGCACTGTATAAGAGGTTTCTCCCCTCAGACGTGCACGTAGATGTTGTCTCCCTTCCAAGAGGGCCCACAACGGTTGAGACCGCTGAAGCGTACAGGGAAGCAGCTGCCCTAGTCGTAGAGAGAGGTAGAGAGCTATTTAGTGGATATGATGGTACAATAGTAAACTGTTTCTTAGACCCCGGTGTAGAAGAATTAAGGTATGAGACAAAAAGCGTAGTTATTGGCGCAGGCGAGGCTTCCTTAACGCTTGCTAAGCTCTATGGACACCCCATATACATAATAACAGTGGGTGCCGAAGAGGAGACATTAAACCTCATGTGGGAAAGAGTGGTAAAGCTAGGCTTCGAAAAAATCGTGGCAGACATAGTTGGTGTCCCCTTCGGCGTAATGGACATCGACAGGGATAGGGAGAGGACACTCAGCCTACTATTTAACGCGGCAAAATCCGTGACGTCTAAGAGAAGTGGGGAGAAGGTAACTATAGTGTTAGGGTGTACGGGTTTCGGTGGAATTGCGGAAGAGCTGCAGAACCTGGTAAAAATGCCCGTAGTAGACCCGGTTAAAGCTAGCGCACTCCTAATGGTGAGCTTACTAAGACTGCTCCTTAAAGATTGATTATAAGGCTTCAATACTACTCGTTTTTAATACGCATTACCGTGTTCCTTTTCCGGCCCTTAAGGAAGACTTTGTTACGCGTAATTGGCTCGAATTACCGGGCTTCCCACATACTTGATAGCACACTTAAAAGCCCAAATGAAAATAACTTTCTTACGGTGCAGACCTGTGAAGGCTATATCTAAATGGCTTGTAGTGACCATTGTTGTAATTGTGATCGTCGCGGCAACGTCGGTCATTGCATTCCTGTTCTGGCAGCAGCCCCCCGCTGTGCCTAAAAAAGTTATCGTGTATGCCTCACTTTCCGAAATGACGAGTGCAGAGCCTAGTACGGAGTTCTCTAACTCGGTAATGTGGCTTCCACTAGTATACGAAACACTTGTATGGTATGACCCGTTTAAAGACCAGTTCATACCGGCGCTAGCTGAGAGGTGGGAGAGTAATCCTGAAAGCACGGAGTGGACATTTTACATCAGAAGGAACGCTAAATTCCATGACGGCTCGCCAGTTAACGCGGAAGCTGTGGCGTTTAGCATAAATAGGACAATAACGCTTGGAGGGGGTGCAGCATACATATGGGACCCCGTTGAGAGAATTGAGGTTGTAGACGAGTATACCGTCAAGTTCCACCTCAAGTACCCGGCACCATTACTTAAAGTCGCAGCATCACCGTACGCAGCTTACATCTTCTGCCCCAACGTGGTAAAATACGCCAACGCAACGGATCCCGCCGACCCCAAGGTAGCAGACTGGTTTAATAAAGGCAACGACTGTGGTAGCGGACCCTACAAGTTAACGAAATGGGACCCGGAGTTCGAGGTCGTACTCGAAAAGTGGAATGACTGGTGGGGTTGGAGAGAACCCGACTATCCGTGGAGATCATCGCTTGACAAGGCACCGGACATCTTCATCCTTAAAATAATCAAAGACGCTGCAACTCAGAGCAGGATGTTAAGAGCCGGGGAAATACACATCGCAGAGTACGTTCCCGTGGAAGATGTTGAAGGCTTCGAAAAGGACCCCAACTTCGTAGTTGTGCGTAAACCGAGTTTCCAGAACCTGTTAATGCTGATAAACACTAAGAAGCCTCCACTAAACGATGTACGCGTGCGTATGGCAATAGCCCATGCAATACCGTATGAAGACATAGTTAGACTGGCGCGCGGAGGCCTAGCCAGAGTTGCAAGCGGGCCGATACCCTACGGCCTGTGGGGTCACTTCGACAACTTGACGTACACTTATGACCTAGAACTGGCTAAGAGGCTACTGGCAGAAGCGGGATACCCTACTGGCATACCGAGAACATTTACACTAGTGTATACGGCCGGGGACGTTTACGAGGCCAAGACGTCCGAGATCATAAAGGCATCACTAGCTAAAATTGGTATAAACGTGGAGATCAGGCCAATGTCATGGGAAGAGCAATGGGCACTAGCGCAAAAGGGCTGGGAGGCCCCCGAAGAAGTACAGGACTTATTCATATTCTACTGGTGGCCTGATGTTCTCTCGCCAATAACGTACCTGTACAACATGTTCCACAGCGAGAGCAAAGCATTTAACCTCTGCTACTACGAGAACTCTACATTCGACGAAATAATAATGCAAGCGTACGCGGTTGAGGGCTCAGACCCCCACAAAGCACTTGAACTGTACTATAGGGCTCAATACATGCTGTACGTGGACGTGCCGGCCGTCCCGCTCTGGGATATGCTCGAGATAAGAGTGTCAGTTGCACGCGTTAAAAACCTCGAAAGCGCTGTAAACCCATGTTATCCGACTGTCGTGTTCGCGCAAATGCTCATTGTAGAGTAGGTGGTTAATCTACATGCCGGTAACATACGAGTACGTTATTAAAAGGCTTTTTTTACTTGTCCTCGTCGTGCTTGGCGTTCTTGTTATTACCTTCATCCTGACCCGCGTTATACCGGCTAGGCCGGAACTACTGTGGGCAGGCCCTCACGCACCTCTTGAAGCCATTAAAAGAGCTAGGGAGGAGTTACACCTAGACAAGCCTATACATGTTCAGCTGGCGTACTACTTAAGGGACTTCTTCACTGGTAACTGGGGTGTGTCGTGGAGAACAAAGCAACCGGTTTTCCAGGACATACTCTCAGCGCTACCGGCAACCCTAGAGCTGGTGATAATAGGCTTTGCGATAGCTGTAATCGCCGGTATACCGCTAGGCTTCTACTCGGCCTTAAGGCTGGGGAGCATAAAAGATGATGTGGTTCGCAGTATTGCTGTGATCGGGGCGTCTATGCCCATCTTCTGGGTAGCGCTAATATTGCAACTCGTTTTTGGAATATGGCTTAAGGTGCTACCGGCCGGTAAGCGCGTCGATACCGCCCTCGCAATAGTAACCGGCTTCAGGTCCATAACGGGTTTTTACCTACTTGACTCATTAATACAGGGTAACATGATCGTGTTTATAGATGCTTTAAAAAGGCTGGTTTTACCGGCAATAACGGTATCACTTTACCCGCTAAGCCTCACTATCCGAATGGTGAGGTCCCTAGCTGTAGAGGTCTTGAATGAGAACTTCGTAAGGTTCTTAGAGGTTAACGGAATAAACAGGAGAACGCTGATCTACAGGTACGTCTTAAGAAGCGTGATTTCACCAGTAATAGCTTCACTAGGCCTCAGCTTCGGCTATACCCTCATAGGTGCCTTCATGGTGGAGCTCGTGTACGTGTGGCCGGGCATAGGGTACTACGCGGGCATGGCGCTTTTAAGCTATGATTACCCGGCAGTACTTGGTTCAATAGTGTTCGTGGCCTTGTTCTACTCCGCTATAAACCTCGTCGTAGACCTGGTACACGCCTGGATAGATCCACGGGTGAAACTGTGAACAAGCAGCTAAGAGATTTCTTGGAGTTCGCTGTGCATAGAAAGATCTACTTGGTGGGCCTCGTCATCGTCACGCTGTTCGTTATCACGGGTATTCTAGCCCCTTATATCGTGAGACGGCCTGAAGATGCGTGGGGTATAACGTACAACCCGGAAAAAGCGTTTAAACAACCCTCATTGGAAAACCCCTTGGGAACCGACGCCCTTGGAAGGGACCTACTCAACAGGGTAGTTCTCGGCACGAGGTTTTCTTTGATCATAGGGGTCTCCGTCGTTTCACTATCACTCTTCATAGGAATACCCATAGGCCTCTTAGCAGGCTACCTTGGCGGCAGGCTCGGGACAGTATTGATGAGGATTGCCGACATATTTTTAGCATTCCCACCCCTACTCCTAGCCATAGCATTTGCATCTGTGCTTGGAAGGGGGGTTTTGAACACCATCATTGCACTCGCCCTCTCCTGGTGGCCCTGGTACACTAGGCTCATCTACATTCAAACAACATCCGTGAAGTCGTTGGCGTACGTGGACTCCGCCAGAATAATGGGATTAAACCCCATAACAATAATGTTTAAACACATACTCCCTAACATAGCTACACCTTTAATAACGCAAGCAACACTTGACATCGGGTCAGCCATATTGGAAGCATCCGCGCTAAGCTTCCTCGGCGTGGGTGTTCCGCCACCTACACCGGAGTGGGGTCTCCTGGTTAGTGAGGGGTGGCAGTACATTAACATGGCATGGTGGATTTCCTTCTTCCCCGGCTTGGCCATACTAGTAGTCGTACTTGGGTTTAACTTGCTGGGTGACGCGTTTAAGGAATACCTAGATCCGAGGGTCAGAAACCTCATGGTTAGGAGGAAGGTGAAGTAGCTGTGAGCGGCACTACTATTATATCAATACGCGGCCTCGTAGTCAACTACTACACATTCGGGGGCGTGATTAAAGCCCTCAGAGACGTGGATCTAGACATTAATCATGGGGAGTCCATATGCATTGTCGGGGAGTCGGGTTCTGGTAAATCCACCCTGGCGCAGACAATAGCAATGATCCTCCCCCAAAATGCCGTAGTTGAGCGAGGCTCTATAATTTACGATAGTGTTGATATATTGAGAAGCAGTAGTCTAGATGTACTAGCCAGGGTAAGAAGAGACATCGGAATGGTCTTTCAAGACCCCGCTACGTCTTTTAGCCCCTTATTCCCAATAAAGCAGCAATTCGTAGACGTGCTTTCGGAAGTACTAAAAGTGACACCCGAGGAAGCGCTCAGGATCTCCAGGGAAGCGCTTAAGAACGCTAGGCTCATCGAAGTCGAGCGAGTTCTGAACTCGTATCCTCATGAACTATCAGGTGGAATGTTGCAGAGGGCGTCCATCGCGCTAGCCCTGGCCAAGAAACCTAAAGTACTTATAGCTGATGAGCCCACAACCAATCTAGATGTAACTACCCAGGCAGAGATACTAGACCTCATTAAGGTGCTCAAACGAGAATACGGTTTAACACTGATAATGATTACTCACAATTTTGGAGTCGCAGCACACGTCTGCGACAGGGTTGTTGTAATGTATGCCGGGATGATCTTTGAAGACGGGCCTACGAGGCAGGTTTTAGATAACCCACTACACCCGTACACTAGGGGGCTACTGATGGCAATACCTAGAATGGGCAGGTCATTAACGCCAATACCTGGTTTCCCGCCAGATCCCCGAGAAGTCTTTGAAGGCTGCCCATTTTACGGCAGGTGTAACAGCGCTAGAGGGGAGTGTAGTACTCAAAAACCCCCTCGCGTTGTTCTTGGAGAAAGGACTGTTCATTGCCACCTCTACTGGGGGTCTCAATGGAAATCCTAAAAATAGAAGACCTCTACGTGTATTTTCCGGTTAAGAGGGGCTTGCTTGGGCGGACTGTAGGGTATGTCAAAGCCGTTGACGGGGTATCGCTTAGCGTAAGCCGCGGTGATGGGCTTGCTCTAGTTGGCGAAACGGGTTCAGGCAAGTCTACGATACTTAGAGTTATACTTAAGCTTCAGAGGCCAACACGTGGAAAGGTTTTCTTCGAAGGCAGGGACATCTTCTCGCTGACCCGGGTAGAGGAGAGCTGGTATCGTAGGAAAGTTCAAGCAGTCTTCCAGAACCCGTTCCAATCACTCAACCCTAGAATGCGGGTGCACGACATCCTCGTAGAACCCTTGAACAGGTACGTGAAGCTCGAAGAAGGTGAGGTGGAGAAGAGGGTTCACGAACTACTAGAACTAGTGGGACTGCCATACTCTGTTCTAAACCAGTACCCGGCCAGTCTAAGTGGTGGGCAGGCTCAGCGCGTTGCAATAGCGCGTGCACTTGCTGTGAACCCCGAGCTAGTGCTTCTCGACGAGCCTACGTCGGCTCTCGACGTCTCCGTACAAGCGCAGATACTTAATCTCTTACAGGAGCTCGGGCGCAAGCTCAATGTGACGTACCTCCTGGTAACACACGATCTAGCGATTGTGAGCTACATCGCCAAGAAAGTCGCTGTACTGTACCGCGGTAACGTAGTAGAGATAAGCCCCGTAAACGATGTTTTCAGTAAACCTCTACACCCATATACGCAAGCACTGACCGCATCTATTCCCGATCCATTCAAAGGCATAGCCAGCGGCAAGCTCTTGAAAGAGGAGGAGGTGTATAGGGAGGTTAGTGGCTGCAAGCTAGCTTATAGGTGTCCTTATGCCGAAGAAAAGTGTTTTGAAAAGAGACCTACGCTGCTTAACATACAAGGTAGGCTCGTAGCTTGCTGGCTTTACGCGTAACTTTACGCGTAATACGCGTAAAAGGTATTTAACACGTACTTAGCTAAAGCAGTCTGGGAGTGTGCCTCCATGTCTTTGAAGCTGCTCGTCATAAACCCCGTTAGTGTGGATGTGTGGGACGACCTCGTTTTAAAGTACGCGAAGACCGTTCTCTCTTCAGATGTTGAAGTCGCTGTAAGGCACATACCCAGCGCACCACCATTCATAGAGACTGAGTACGAAAAAGAGCTAGCCGCACCACTTGTCGTTAGGGAAGTACTAAAAGCGAGTGAGGAGGGCTTTAAGGGAGTTGTCATAAACTGCTTTGACGACCCTGGACTAGAGGCTTCGCGAGAGGTTTCCAGCATACCGGTTCTCGGCATAGGAGAGACATCGTTAATGACAGCCATGCTCTTAGGCTACAACATAGCGGTGATCTCGACGGGGAGAGAATGGTCTACTATATACAGGCGCAGAGCCTCCCAACTAGGCGTTGAGAGACGCATAGTCTACATCTCAGGAATAGACGTTCCGATACTGGACCTGAGAAAGGAAATTGAAAGAGTGAAAGCCCTACTAGTAGGGGAAATCAAGAAGGCTATAAGAGATTACGGTGCAGACGTCGCAGTACTAGGTTGCGGAGGGCTCATAGGACTAGCAGATGAACTAAGCGAGACCACGGGCATACCAGTAATAGATCCAACAATTACAACGCTAAAAATAGCGGAAGCTATTATAAAGCTGAAACTAAAGCACCGTAAGGTGAAATCACCCCTCACGTAGCATTCCCCACCATACGTATACCCGTATAATAGCATCCTCACCAAGAGTTCTTTCCCCCACCACTTTTCAGCGGTTTCAATACATTTAAGCAACCTAGCCGGCAAGTATCTATTCAAAAGCCCCTTCAAGTGCTGAAGGATCCTACGGCCTTCCCGAGCCCCTTCACGACGTGGCAAGAACTAATAGTACAATGCTATAATGTGTAATACACATATATATTAAGGTAGGTTAGAGCAGTATTAGGTCGTGGAGAAGCGTAGGTGTTTTATTTGAGTGCCTCGCAACCTTTACACGCTGAAATCCACGGTGCTGGCATCCAGGTGGGTATTCTAAAGGAGATTAGTAGGAGGAGAGAAGGGCCCCGCCCTTCTAGCCTTAGAGTTCTCAGGCTTCTCGAAGAATACCGTAAAGCGACTGTAAAGGTGTCGGTGGAAAGGGCCAAGCTCATTACAGAGTTCTATGAAAAATGCGAGCGTGAACCCGAATGCCGTAATAAACCAATCCCCGTGAAGAGGGCTTTAGCGTTTAAGTACTTACTGGAAAGGGTTTCCACCCCCGTAGAGTGGGGTCAGCTTATTGTGGGTATAAGGGGTTCGTGGGTAAAAGAGGTCCCTACATACCCTGAGATATGTTGTCACACCCTCAAGGACTTAGAGATACTCAATTCAAGGGAGAGGATGCCGTATAGAGTAGATCCGGAGGTCTTCAAGATCTACGAGGAGAAGGTAATACCATTCTGGAAAAACAAGACCGTCAGGGAAAAGCTCTTTAAATCCATGTCCAAAGAGTGGCTTGATGCTTACGAAGCAGGCATCTTCACAGAGTTCATGGAGCAGAGAGCACCCGGCCACACCTGCGGAGGCGAAAGAATATTCAGAACAGGGCTACTAGACGTCAAGGAAGAGATAAAGAAAGTAAGAGAAATGCTTGATCCAGAGGACCCTGAATACGAGAACAAGCTCGCGGAGTTAGAGGCCATGGAGATAGTTGCCGATGCGATGCTTGTTTACGCTAAGCGGTACGCCGACAAGCTAAGGAGAATGGCAGAGGAGGAGGGAGATCCGGCCCGGAAAGAGGAATTACTGCAGATGGCCGCTATATGCGAGAAGGTTCCAGCACGTGCCCCGGAAACCTTCTGGGAGGCACTACAGCATTACTGGTTTATACATGTTGGTGTAGTTTACGAAGCCAACGGCTGGGATTCCTTTAGCCCCGGCCGTTTAGACTTGTGGCTATATCCATTTTACAAGAGAGACCTAGAAACCGGTAAGTTGACTAGAGAGAAAGCTAAGGAGCTGCTTCAGTGCTTTTTACTAAAATTTGAGGCTCAACCAGCACCACCTAAGGTGGGCGTAACAGCCGAGGAGAGCTACACATATAACGACTTCGCCAAGATCAACCTGGGCGGTGTGGACGAGAACGGCAAGAACGCCGTCAACGAGCTCTCGTACCTCATAATTGAAGCTAGAGAGGAGCTAATGCCGACACTACAACCTAACCTCGCTGTACAGGTATCCGAGAAGACCCCCGAGGAGTTTCTCGTAAGGGCTCTAAAAATGGCTTCGAGGGGTTTCGGCGAGCCTCCATTCTTCAATCACGATGGAATAGTAGTAAAAATGCTTAGACAAGGTAAGTGTTTAAAGGATGCGCGCCTCGCCGGAGCTAGTGGTTGCGTGGAATCAGGGGCGTTTGGAAAAGAAGCGTACATACTTACAGGCTACTTCAACCTACCCAAGATCCTGGAAATAACGCTTAATAATGGGGTTGACCCGAGGACGGGGAAGAAGATAGGGTTAGAGACCGGCGACCCGAGGAGCTTTAAGAGCTTTGACGAGCTGTGGGAAGCGTACTTGAAGCAAGTCAAGCACTTTCTAGACATTAAAATGCGTGGAAACGATATCATCGAAAAGATCTACGCCGACGAGCTACCGGTACCTTTCCTCTCGCTTTGGATCGAGGACTGCGTAAAGAACGCCAAGGACTATAACGCGGGCGGCGCTAGGTACAATACCCAGTACATACAGATGGCTGGACTAGGCACCGTCGTAGACTCTCTGGTTGCAATAAAATACCTGGTATTCGATCACAGGATCGTCACCATGGACCAGGTGCTCGAAGCATTGAACAAGAATTGGGAGGGCTTCGAGTGGTTAAGGCAATTCATCGTTAACAAGATACCACACTGGGGTAACGACGACGACTACGTAGACTCCATCGCAGTGAGGCTTAACGAAGCCTTAGTTCAAATGGTCGAGAGCTACCCGCCCACCCCGATTAGAAGAGCAACGCGCCACATATATTGGCTACCCACAACGGTTCACGTATATTTCGGAAAGGTTACGGGGGCGACGCCGGATGGCAGGAAAGCAGGCTTTCCAGTATCCGAAGGGGTTTCCCCCGTACAGGGAATGGATCGTAAAGGCTTACTAGCAGTCTTCAAGTCAGTGGCCAAGGTAGACTGGGATAAAACCGGCGGAGCCTTACTAAACGCTAAGCTAATGCCCGATTTCTTCGACCATGAAGAGAACTACAAGAAGCTGGTCTTAGCTATTAGAACGTTCTTTAGGCTCGGGGGCCACCACGTCCAGTTTAACGTTGTAAGTGCCGAACTACTTCGCGAAGCCCAGAGAAAGCCGCAAGACTTTGAAGACCTAATGGTCAGGGTAGCAGGTTACAGCGACTACTTCGTTAAGCTTCCCAAGGGCTTACAAGACGAAATCATTGCCCGGACAGAGCACCGGGAGCTCTAGTAACGACGGCGATCGTGGTGAAACCGGTTAAGGGAATCGTGTTTGATATACAGAGATTCGCGATCTACGATGGGCCTGGAATAAGAACGCTTGTTTTTCTAAAAGGTTGTCCTCTTAGATGCTGGTGGTGCCAGAACCCCGAGGGCCTAACGATAGAGCCCTCCTTAATTTACATAAGTTACAAGTGCATTAGGTGTAAAACCTGCATAGGGATCTGCCCTCAGAGGGCCCTACTATACGACGAGGAAAGGAACGTGGTCAAGATAGATAGAAGCCGCTGTAATCTCTGCGGAACGTGTACGGAGAACTGCCCCACAACCGCCCTCAGGTTTATAGGGAAGGAAATGACCGTGGAGGAGGTAATGGCTGAAATCGAAAAAGATATACCATTCTATGATGCTAGTGGAGGGGGTGTCACCTTTAGTGGTGGGGAACCACTAGTACAGGCGGGGTTTCTCACCGAACTACTCAAAGCATGCAGAGCTAGGAGGATACACACCGCAATTGAGACTTCTGGCTACGCGCCATCAGGCGTTTTTAGAGAAGTCCTAGAGCTGGTTGACTTACTACTCTACGATATAAAGCTAGTAGATGACGCTGCTCACGTAAAGTATACTGGGGTATCCAATAAACCGATACTCGCAAACCTGCTCTACGCGAACGCCACGGGCAAGCCGATCATTATAAGAATACCAGTAATACCCACCATAACGGATACCGATGAGAACCTAAAAAGCGTGATCGATCTGCTCTCATCTTTAAACTTGAAGACTATCTTAAGGGTAGACCTACTTCCATACCACGATGTGAGGGAAAAGTATGAGCGCCTAGACCTCGAATACAAAATGCCACCGGGACTAAAAGCATCAACTGATAGGCTTAACCTCATCAAGGAGGAAATAGAGAAAACAGGCTTAAAGGTCACTGTAGGAGGATACGGCTAGCCTCTCCACGGCATTAAAGGTTAAATTAACGATGTCTAGGAAGATGAAATCGGGGTGTAGCGGCATGAGGCTCTACGAGAAAAGCCCTCCCATACCTCCAGAGGAGTTCGTTCGGGTTGAGTGGACCTCTTTAAAAGAGTATGTTAAGGAGGTATTTTGTGCCCTAGGTGTACCGCGTGAGCACGCCGAGATCGTCGCTGACGTCCTTGTCACCGCCGATTTGATGGGTATTGAGAGCCACGGGGTTCAGAGACTCAAGAGGTACACGACCGGCATCAAGAACGGCTCCGTTAAGCCCAGAGCCGAGATCATGACCGTAAAGGAGACCCCCTCAACCGCACTGATTGACGGTGGTGCCAGTTTGGGGCAAGTTGTCGCGTACAATGCAATGAAGATAGCCATTGAAAAGGCTAGGAGTGCAGGAGTATCCGTAGTCGGTGTTAGAAATAGCCATCACTTTGGTATAGCGGGCTATTACGCCCTGCAGGCAGTCAGGGAGAACATGGTTGGAGTCGTGATGACCAACTCCGAAGCTGTGGTATCTTATACGCACACCGTGGGCAGGAATATGGGTACGAACCCCATAGCGGTGGGATTTCCTACGAAGACCCCTCCGCCAATATTGTTTGATGCCGCTACCAGCATAGCTCCGATTGGCAAAATAGAGCTCTATGCCAAGCAGGATAAGAAGATACCACTAGGCTGGGCATTGACACCTGAAGGCAGGCTTACAGATGACCCGAAAGAAGTCATGGCTAGGAAGGGCTCGCTACTCCCATTAGGAGGGCTCGGCGAGGAACTCGGTGGACATAAGGGCTCTGGGCTAGCTCTAGTCGTAGACGTTCTTTGTGGAGTTCTGACAGGTGCCAGCTACGGCATGTATGTTAAACATACAACGGGTAAAGAGCCCGCGAACGTCGGCCACTTCATGATCGTGGTCAACATAGATGCTATCTCCTCACTAGACCTCTTCTTGGATAGGATCGAAGAGTACAGGAAGTACATTAAAAGCCTCAAGAAGATCTCCGAAAGCGCTGAGATCTGGCTACCCGGGGAAAAAGCCTGGTTAACCATGGAAACGAGGATGAGGATCGGAATACCAGTGCATAGAGGCATCTTGAAAGAGATAAGGGAAGAAGGAGAAAGCCTAGGAGTAGAGTTCAATGTCAAGGTTCTCAAAGAAACAGCCTGATCCCTCCAGCCCCCGAAGGTAAGGCTTTTTATTATAAGCTACGATAGGGTCACCGCGCTCGCGTTTCCCGGCCGTCCCGTACAGACCCCATAAAACTTCAATGCTTTCCATCGCCTGCATCAGCGTAATGCGCCCTCCCCCGAGCTATATATAGTTCTCGAGAGCTGTAAAGTACCCTGGGTAGTGAAGCTTGCACGCTCCGCCACGCATAGAGAGGGTGTGGATGCTTACATTTGAATTTAGTGGAGTGGCGAAAGTCGGCGGCCTAGGGGAAATGGTATCACTAGTGAGTAGTGAGCTCGCCAAGCGTGGTCTTGATTTAACGGTTATAATGCCTTCTCACGGCGTGCGTCCCTCAAACTTCCGGGAACTAGACGTCGAGTGTAGTGGTAACAGGTATGGTGCTGACGGCAACACGTACCCCTACGACCTGGCATTCTTAGAGGGAGTTATCGGAGGCGTTAGAGTAGTACTCGTTAAGGGCAAGAACTCCAGGACGTCAATGGTTTTAAATACCTGGCCTCCTTACAACCACGTTGACGAGAAGGCGTGCCTACTAGCTAGGGCCGTTCGGTGCCTAGCGCAGAAACACGGCTATCCCGACCTGGTTCACGCAAACGACTGGCACTCGGCCTTAGCGGCCGTCGTGCTTAAAGTAGATGCAGAGTTGCGGGGCTACTCCTTACCCGTACTCTACCAAGTGCACCTGAGGGGGTCGCCTTCGTATCCCTGGCACTACGCTTCTGAGGAGTGGTGTGGGGTCCCAGACGCCGTTCAAAGGCTGTGGGCAGTTACAAGGCACATCTTTGAATCTACGCGGAGCCTATGGAACGGTTGCTGGGGCAGTGTAGAGTGCTTTATAGTGAAGCTAGCCGATGCGGTGGCTACGGTAAGCAGGTCGGAAGTAGAGTTGTTAGCTAGGGATTACGGCGAGTGGATCAGAGGTAAAAGCTGCTACTCTTACAACTCGACCTCGTGGAGCGTTAAAGATGTCGAAGAGGTTGCAACGAGTAAGTACAGTTCTAGTAGGAGAGAGAGGATTAGATGGAAGGTCGTAGAAGACTCGTTACGCAGCTCCAGCGTCTGGGGCCACCTCGAGATCGAGGATGGCGAAGTCCTGGTGGTGGCTTCCGGCAGGCTAACGCCTCAAAAAGGATTCGACACGCTTTTATACGCGGCACGGTTCCTGCCACCCTCGATCAAGGTAATCATCCTCGGTTTAAGGGTGGGAAATGATGATTACGAGGCTTACTTGAAGAGCCTACTAGACTCCGTTAAGGGCAGGGCGGTTATAGCCGTGGAAGGCCCTCCACCACCCCTCTACCAATTACTCATCTACGTGGCACACGTTTATGCCCTTCCTTCAAGGTATGAGCCTTTCGGAATTGCTGGTATAGAGGCGCTAGCCCTTGGAACACCGCTTGTTGCTTCAGCTGTTGGTGGGTTAAGGGAGTACGTAAGCGATTTGAGGACAACGCCGCTCGGCGTAGGCATCTTAGTGCAACCTAATAACGCCTTCGACCTGGCCACTGCAATCCAGAGCCTGGGTTACTTAATGTACTACGGCGAAACGGGTAAAGGGCTTGATAAGGTCGTCACCGAGGAGCTTAGAAGCATGGCCGTGAGGGAGCCTAAGTTTGGAGAAAGGCTGAGGAAGGTTGCGGTAAACTACGTTGATGCGTTCTTTAGGCCTGAACACACCGTTAACAGCATTCTCTCCTGTTACGAGTTAGCGAGGCGGATGGCCTACTACAGGGCCCATGCATAGCGCATCCACAGCTGTGTTCAAATCAAAGCACCGGCTACGGCGCCGGTTTTTAATACGCTGACATGCTAGTTATATTTCCCTGGGGAACAGGTCTCGCGAAGCTGATTTAGATGAAGGACATTGTTCTATTTTTCGAGGTACACCAACCCTACAGGCTTGATAGGAGAATGCACGAAAAGCTCGTAGAGAAGGCTATTCGCGGCACGTTAGAGATTAAAGACCTAGAGGATGTGCTGTTCGACCAGGGCCTTAACAAGCTCGTCATGGAGAGGGCAGCGAGCAAGTGCTACATACCCGCGTCATCGATAATCCTCGAGAATATTAAGAAGTACAGGGATAGCGATAGGAAGTTCATGGTCTCCTTCGGCATTTCAGGCATATTTGTTGAACAAGCCATGCGCTGGGTACCGAGGGTCGTTGAACTGTTCCAGGAAATAGCGAATACGGGTTGTGCCGAGCTGGTGGCCCAGACATACTACCACAGCATGGCCTCGCTCATACCCGGCTACCGTGAACTAAGAGAACAGGTGGACATGCACGTAAAGCTACTGAAGAGCGTTTTCGGCGTAGAACCCGTAACAGTCGAAAACACGGAGTTCATTTATAACAACGACATGGCTTGCGAGCTGTACTCAGCGGGGTTCAAGGTCATCTTAACCGAGGGAGTTGACCATGTTTTAGGCTGGAGAAACCCTAACTTCGTTTACAGGGGGTACCACTGCGATATCAGGATCCTAACGAGGAACTACAGGCTCAGCGACGACGTGGGCTTTAGGTTCAGCAACGTGGCGTGGGACCAGTACCCCCTTACCCCCGGCAAGTACGCGTCCTGGCTCGCTGCAACTCCAGGAGATGTGATTCTGATAGCGATGGACTATGAAACCTTTGGCGAACACCACTGGCCCGAGACCGGCATCCACGACTTCCTTAAATGGCTTCCCGGTGAGGTACTTAAATACAATCACTTGAAGTTCTCCACTCCATCCCTAGCGGCGTTTGAACACCCCGCTGTAGATGTTTACAACGTGCCTCCCTGGTCTACTATAAGCTGGGCCGATGAAAGGGATACGAGCCCGTGGCTTGGTAATAGCCTACAGAAAAACGCGTTTAACATGCTACTGGACTTGAGGAGGTACGTGGATGCCCTCGAAGACCCTCATTTGTTAAGGCTCTGGAGGCTCTTAACGGTAAGTGATCACTTCTACTACATGGCCACGAAGTTCGGCTCCTTTGAGGAAGTTCACAAGTACTTTAGTCCGTATAAAAACGCGGTTGACGCATACACGCTTTACGTACAATCGCTAGCAGTGCTATTTTACATCGTAGCGGAAAGGGCGCGGAGAGAGCCATCTAGGCTAATACGTAACCTCGTCTTACCGCCCGAAAGAGGGTTTCACTTCAAGTGTACTGAGGACGGCACTCTCCCCCTCACAGCTACGTCTATTAAGGAATTCCTCAGCATACTGAAGATCATCCCAGCTAATTGCTTCGTCAAACACCTCAACAACGGTGATATTCAAAGGTGGCTTAGAGACACGTATTTCCTAGAAGGACTTTACCGCGAACTAGATGAAATAGCAAGAGTGGAAGCTTCACCGGAAGAGAAGCGCCTACTAGTACTCAAAGCAATAGAGAAATACCTGTTTCCTTGAACTCTGCGCTGCGTACCTAGATCATGCGAGTACATGGAGTCCACGGCAACGAGCCCCGCGCACTTCTCCAGCAAGGGACATTGAGGACTTAACGCATCCCGGAAAGAACATGAAAGCCGATGAACAGCCATCCACTGAGACGGCTGGATCTTAAGGAGTGGGCTTCGTTTCTGAGGTCGATAACAGGTGTACTTTTCCAAGTAACCTAGCTAGTATGTATATTTGCGAAAGCCTCTCTACGAGGCCTAGGACTTCAACGGCTTCTTCGAGGTCTTTTCCACACGCAACCACTCCGTGGTTAGCTAAGATGACGGCTTTCCTACCATTGAGGGCTTTGACGACCTTTTCAGCCAGCTCTTCGGTACCTGAAGGGGCGTATTCAGCGACCCTGACTTCACCACCTAGGTACATAACCATTTCCTCGATTAGCAGCGGCAAGGGGTCTCTAGTGATGGATAAGGTGGTGGAGTACACGCCGTGCGCGTGTACTACGGCGTTGAAGTATTCGTACGCGTCGTATATTGCTAAGTGGAGGGGGAGCTCTATAGTGGGCTTACCACGACCTTCTAATAGATTGCCCTTAACATCTAGTACCAGTATGTCTTCGGGCTTCAACTTGGCTTTTAAAACACCACTAGGAGTTACGAGGACGTGCCCGTTTTCGCGAACGAAAACACTTATGTTACCGGCTCTTCCATAGTTCCAGCCCCTTTCCTCCATGTAGTGGAACGCGTTCACAATATCCCTCTTCAATTCTTCGTACACGTAAAACCCCAAAGTATCCTCTAAGAACTCAACGGCATTTATACCTATGCGCAACATTTATACCAGGAAACGAGGGTGACAACGCGGTGAGTACAGGCAGGTGCGGTAAGAGCCTCGTAGAGCCTAGGTTTCTAGGCCCACTTGAAGGGTACGTAGTCGTGGACACGTTTGAAAGTGTTGATGCGAACGAGGTCAGGGTATTAGCCTTCGTTAGAAACTACGGTGTTGACAAGGACTTCGCAGTGGAGCTAGATGTTTGCGGAAACACCGTATATAGGCGGGTCATTAGGCTGCTGCGAGGTGAAAGACAGGGAGTAGAGCTGTACGTTGATGCTAAAAAGGACTGCACAGCGAGGCTCGCCGTTAACGGCAGTACTCTAGACGCACAGAAGATTGATGTACGTGATACAAGCTCTCTCGAAAATCCGACTAACGTGTTAATGGTGCTTCATAATCATCAGCCCCCAAATTACTGTCCCCGCTCAGTATACAGGGGTTTATGGCCGTTTACATATGTGTGGGAGCCCATATTGTTTCCTTACGGTCTTGGACCCTACTACTACCAAGCCATCCTACTCAAGGAAGTGGGTTTTGGTGTTAAGCTCGTTTACAACATAAGTCCCTCGCTGATCAGGCAGTGGAGAGACATCGTGGAGACGGGGATCAAGACCATAACCGGCGAAATCATATCACCTCATTCCGAGCTCGCTAAAGTGGTCAAAGAGACCATGAATATCTACCAAGAGCTCGCCTCAAGCGGCGTTATAGAGGTCTTAACGAGCATTTATGCGCACACGATAGCAGGGTACGTAGTCGACGTATTAGGCCTAGGAGACTTAATACGTAGGGAAGTGGAGTACGGGTACAACATAACGGAAGAGTTCACGGGCTCGAAGCCCAAGGGCATCTGGTTGCCGGAGATGTCCTTCTCCATGAACCTCATATCTATCTTGAAATCGCAGAACTTAGAGTACACGTTCCTAGATGAAAGGTACCACTTTAACGGTGCAAAAGGGGACATCGGGGACCACTACGAGCCATACGTAGTCCAGGACTCCTCGGGAAACACCTTAACAGTATTATTTAGGGACACTGAGCTCAGCAATGACGTGGGCTTTGCGAACAATTACTGTAGTGACATCCACGCCGTGAAGGGTGCTTACGCCTTCATGTCGAAGCTCGTTGACAAGTGCGCCAGGAACAGGGCCAAGGTACTGACAATAGCCCTTGACGGCGAGAATTGGATGGCTTTTTCCAAGAACCCACCGGCAACGGCCGTGTTCCTGGAGACGGTACTATTGTTGCTTAAGAGGCTGGGAAAGCTCGGTTTGGCGAAGCTCACAACGGCTGAGGAGGTGTTGAGGTCGACGCCACCGGTACGGAAGTTATGGTACGTGCCATCAACTACATGGCTGGGATCGTACACCAAGTGGAAAGGAGAGAGGGTGGAGCATGAAGTGTTCTGGGAAATGGTAGAGCGTAGAATTGCAAGGTACAAGGAGTACATTCTCAAGCACGGGCTTGACGAGAAAGCCGTGAAGGCTGAATGGGCACTATGGCACGTGCTTGACAGCGATTACTGGTGGGCGGAGTTCTGGGACGAGGAGATGATAACGCTGTGGATTAGCGAGTTCGATAGGCACATACCGTAGTCTCCGAGTTACTAGAAAGGGTTGTGACCCGTGCTAGAAAGAACCGCTCCTGGTAGCTAGGCCTGCATACTCTTCGAGCGTTTTGACCAGCTCTTCGACGGACTTTACGTCCCTAATCCTCCGCGCAAGCATCTTCGCACCCACTGCCTCTGAGATCCACCTAAACAGGAACCCCCTGGTCAAGTGGTGTACAATTACGCGGTCTGGTACGAAACCGTACTTTAAAGCAACGTACAGCTTCTCGACGCTATCTATTTTTAAATACAATGGGGCTCCATCCTCGTCCGTGAATACGTAGGCTACCGCGCTCTCAACGCGTTTTTTGTAAATGGCTTCTCCTTCAAGCAGGAGGAGGCCCTTATCTGTTACGGTGTATTTACCGTTAAATCCGGTGACCACGCCCTGCTTAACCATTTCCCGAACGTACCTTCTCGCTGTACTAGGCGAGAGCCCTGCCTTCGCGACGATGTCATTAACGGTGAACTCCATGCCGACACTTTTCAGTATGCTGATCAGCCTTGAGAGGGACGCTGGCACACACCATCACCAACCCTCACTCTCATGCAGCTAAAATTATGGCTTTTAGGTAAAGCTATTAAGCAGCGCCACTTTTATATTCAAATGCCAGGTTACCCGATGTTTGGTAACGTGGTGATCAAAGTGGACGTTGATACCAGCCGTTACGCTATTAGCGTCACGCCCGACTTAGCGCTCGACGCCGGGTACACGTACGCGGGCGGTTTAGGTGTTTTAGAAGGTGACAAGTTCTACGCTGCGGGCAGATTAGGGCTAAGGTACGTGGCCCTAACACTGTTTTACAGGTACGGCTACGTGGAGTGGAGTTTCGATGATGGTGAGAACCCCGTTCCAAAACCGCAACAACAGCCCGAAGAACTCGTCAAGAACTTATCTGTTGAGGATAGGTTTAAGGTTAAGCTGAGAGGCGAGGACGTGGAAGTAGAGGCCCTTACATACAAGTACGGCTCCGCCAAGGCAGTTTTCTTCAATGTTCTGTCCCCTGAACGGGTTGCAGACATCACGAGCAGGATATACGTTGAAAGCGATGCCGAGGAAAAGGCGTACAAGTACATACTGTTCTCTAAAGTTGCCGCAGAGTACATTAAGAGAAGCTTTGAACTAGACTGCGTGGCGTATATAGACCTTCAAGAAGCCTACACAGCCACGTTACCCCTTCAGCTAAAAATACCCGGCAAGTACAGGCTTATAATACACACAGCCGGTATATGGGGGCATCCATCATTTCCCCGAGAAGTGCTTGAGAGAGAGCTGGGTTACAAGTTCATTGAGAAGGAAGTCCTTCTGACGGAGATAGGTCTTGCGGCGGCTCAACAAGCACTTGCAGTATCCGCCAAGCACTACGATGTTTTACGTAGGATATTCCCGCACTTTAACGAAAAGCTAGCTTACGTAACAAACGGTGTTAACCTGGAGAGGTGGACAACCCCGAATATTAGATGGGCCTTCGAATCGCGCAAATTAACGCTAGACCTACTAATAGGTATTAGGGAAAAGCTCGTTTACGAGCTCGAAAAGCTGTTACGTAGCTACAAAGACATCACATTAGAAAACAAGCTCGTCGTCGTGTGGGCTAGAAGGATTACGGAGTACAAGAGGCCCTGGATGATTGCAAAGCTCGCCAGCGAACTTAAGGACATGCCAATAGCATTCATCATAGGCGGTAAAGCCCACCCCCACGACCTCGCAGGCGTAGAGTACATGAGGGTCTTTAGGAAAATGCACAGGGAAATGCCGAACGTCGTATTCATCCACAACTACGACGTGCTCAAAGCCAAAGTACTCCTGTCCTCGGGGCACCTGCTCCTATTCACGCCCTTCTCGGGCCTGGAGGCTTGTGGAACTAGCTACATGAAGGCAGCAATAAACGGCGTACCCTCACTAGCCGTTAGAGACGGTGGAGTACTGGAATTTGTAGTTGATGGCATTAACGGGTGGCTTTTCGGCGAGGACCTGCGTGAACCAATAGACCTACACTGCGAAAAGGCCAGAGAAATAAACGAAAGGGACTACGACGAGCTGAAAGCCAAGCTCCTGAAAATATATAAGGTGTTTAAAGAGGGGTCAGAGGCCTTTTACAGCATAGCACTATCTGCAACGAGGTCGTTCATGCCCAGGGTAAGCATGTTCAGGGTGCTAAAAGAGTACTACCCAGACCTCGTTAAAACACCACTTGTATGAACTGGCCCGTATGCTCCGTAACATATTCACCGCCTACTAAGAGCGCTGTCGTAGATATACTTTTGTTGCATATATATGCAGTGAAGTATATGCCGGGATAGTACCATATAGGTCCCGGTGAGAGCGGGCGCTTTCGTCAAGTGTTAACAGGGCTGGTATCACGCCGATCTTCGCGCGCTCCTCGTAGTGCTTCCAGCTAAGGTGCTGAACGCGCCTAAACCGGGCTTCATCGTGGCCGCTGTACTCTACAGTATCTGTACATTTTCATAAACGTAGTCAGGTTCCTAGCAATACTGGTTTTCATCCCGAGGGTGGCATTACCTGGAATAAATAGTGAAGGGGTGTAAAGATGTAAGAAAGAAGGGCAGGACACCGGTTCTGTGGGTCTCGGTCGTGGTGGGGCTGTATGTGCTATTGCTCATAGCTAGCTACACATGAATGAACCTCGTAATGCGCGCACCCGGTAAAAGGCTTATTTCCTGGAACTTCCCGTCGTTCTCCTACCTCTGGAGCATACCGATATACATGTGGAGGGTCTAGCTTACCTGTTAACGCTGGCCGTCTTTGCTGGAATAGTCATTGCGGTGACCTACAGAAAAATAAGCATTTGCCGGCTGTAGTTTAAGTTCACTGTCCCTAACGTGGTTCCAGCCGTTTGACGGCAGTCAGTCTCCCGTTTTCAAGAACGTACTCGTAGTCAACCTGGTAATCTCCGTAAAGGTCCACGGTGGTCATCAATGCTGACAAACCAATAGACCTGGAGAGCCTTCTTATGTAGTCTAAAACGTTTCTAGCCGCTTCATTGTCTAGGTTCGAGAACGGTTCGTCCGCTACGAGTAGCCTTGGTCCCTTAACCAGTGCTCTCGCTATCACGACACGTTGTTTCTGACCGCCACTAAGCTCGTCAGGGTACCTGTGTTCAAGGCCTTTTAACCCTAAGGCCTCAAGCGCATCCTTCGCCAACTCTCGGCGCTTTTTCTTTTCAACGCCCAGTAATAGAAGGGGTAGTTCAACGTTCTCCAACACCGTGAGCTCGGGCATTAACACGTACTCCTGGTCGACGTACCCAATGTGCCTTAACCTCACCTTGGACCTCTCCGCTTCACTGAGAGTACACGTATCTACACCGTTAAAGAGGACTGTACCACTGTCTGGTTTCCACAAGAGCGCTGCTATTCTCGCTAACGTAGACTTGCCAACACCGCTTCTACCACGGACTAGTACCGTGGCAGATCCCGGTATTTCGAGGTCTAGGTCTCTGAGTATTAGTTCTCCTCCAACAACCTTCGAAACTCCCACTAGCTTAAGCAAGTACATCGCTACTACCCGAAGAGCCATATATCACCGGCATTGAACACGAGATCACCACATGTAAATACGTTTTCCCCAATTTTAACAAAATCTACTGGCGAGACCGGTATACCGTACTTTAAGTCGCTAGAAGAAAGCAATAGTAGGTCTTGGGAACGGCCTAGCCACCTGCAAGTGTCCACCAGCGCGTTTAGTGGTATGTGATTAACCAGCCCCGCCATGAAGTAGGAGTACTTCGGGTCGCCGTGTATGCCGGCTCCAGCCAGGAACCTCGCTATATAAACTTCAAGCTCGCCATCCACTTTACTGTACTTCCAGTAGAATAGAAGGGGATCTAACCCCGTGGAAGCGGTGCACACGGATGCCAGTGTAATAGCTACACACGCGCACGCGATGGCGGCGGTCTTACCAATACTTCTACGTGCCATGCCAGCCATCAATACTGCAGTCACGTAAACAAGGTAATTTAGTAGCCTATGTAGAAGTCCTAGTACCTGAGTGAAGTACGTTGTAATGTACAAAAACCCGGTAGAGATAATTAGGAGAAGCGGTGTAGCGGTTACTGCACGTAGGCTACTGTCTCCAGATCTCCGCACGCTCTTAATGGTGCTCGCAAGGAATACTGTTAGAGGTGGTGCCACGTACAGCAATAAGCTATACGATAGGGGGCTGGTAATGGCCCTCACGGTAATCACGATTGCCGCTGTTGCAAGTGCTCCAAACAGGCAGCTCGACCCTCCATCACCAAGTAGTACGTAAGCGGCGTACACCGTTACAGCGTATGTAATTAGTAGCATGGCGTCTACGGAATTAAGTAGGATCGGCCATTCCTTCACGACCACCGCATTATATGCTATCGTTGCCACCAGTAAAACCAGGGCCAATGCCGCCAACCTCCACGAAACCCGTTCAGGTGCTTTACGGCCCCTAAATGCCTGGACCCTTTCATCAACGTAATGTAGCGCAAGCACGAGAGCAAGGATAATGGAAGGAAGTGGGTGTCCAAGTACGAGTGATACCGTGAATACTGGTGCTAGGAAGTAAGCACCCCATCTACTGGAAGTAAGCACCCAAATAAGGAAAGCCAGCGCTATTAGGTGGGCGTATACCTCCTTCAAAAACGCGGAAGTGTACAGTACAAAAGACGGGTACGCTGATAGAGCTAGAGCGAATAGGGCCGGTTCGGCGTGCTCGCCGAATAAGCGGTTACCAAGTACGTATGCTAGCAACGCCAGCACTAAACCTACAAGACATGTTCCAACATACTGGTAGTAAAATAGTGGACTTATACCTGCTACGTTGGAGTATAGCATTGCCATGAGCACTGAGAAAGGCCACTGAGCGTGATGCCCGTAAACCGGGTCTCCATAAAGCGCGCCTATGCTCGTACCATTGTTGAGCGCCTGTGCGATCCTGATTAGCGGCCATACATCGTTGGAGAAGGGCATACCCGTGACAAGTACAGGGATGAGTCTTACAATTGCAGCGTGCAGTATGATGAGTAGCGCCATATATGCGCGTTTACTTGGCATGGCGTGTTAACCCAATATATGCTCCCGTGATGCACATCACTAAGTGCACGAAGTGTACGCAAATGAGATCTTCCACGCTCATCGAGGGGCTTATATAGTAGCCTAGTACGCGCGTACCCGGGAGAAGCCCTGAAATAGCAATTACTTGGGCAAGCGCGTATGAAAACAGCGTCGCGACCACTACAGTAGTCAGGAGCACTAGGAATACCCCTCTACAAGATAGGCCTAAAAGCCTTAGCACGTAAACTTCTCTACGAAGCAGCACCACCAGCCCTACACCGATTATCGGTGTGCTGAGGGCCGAGATAATTACCATGGCGTACGCGAAGTAGAATACGAAATCACGGTATATACCGAGCCTGTAGAGATAGCCTTCGATTATGTTCTCGTAGGCCTCCACACTGATTTTCTCGCCTTTGCGCACTAGCACTAATAGTGCCCTAGAAAGTATCTTCTGCTTAGCTGGTTCCAAACCCAGGGCTTTGTAGACCTCCTCGAGAACTTCTCGGTTCTCGGCCCTAATGACTGCTAGCGTGTAGTAGCCGGGCTTTACCCCGCGAATTTTTATGGCATCTTCGTAGTTCAGTAGAAGGGCAGGCCCTTCAACGAGTCCGCAGACTTCAAAGAAGTAGGTGCTATCACTGAAAGGAGAGTGAACTGGGATCGCTTCTCCCACATTTATGTGAAGCGACTTAACCAGGTCTACACCTACGTGGGCGCAGCCTGTTTTAACCCCTTCTTCCACTCCGTGAATTACGACCGGTTTATCGTATAGATATGCTAAGGTCAGGAAGAGGTACTCTACTTCAACGCCTTTGACACCGGCTAGAAGCCTGCTCAGCTCCTCGGAGTTTACAAGCGACGTGAATGGTGAAATGGCAGCGCCGGATACGACTACGCTGTCACCTAATCCTAGCAGTGTTTTGTCCGCGTAGTACAGTGTCCGTATGGAGCTTAGAGCGTACGCTGAAAGCACGCTTAGAACCAAGAGCACTACAGCTGGAAACACTATTAAGGCACACCTTTTCCGCACCATGAGTATGTAAACTTTAAAGTAACTCCTCATTCCTGGCAAACCTCCGCGAAGCTATTGAGGAGACTAAGTAAGTGAAGGCGAAAATCAGTAAAGTGTGACGGAGTATTTGCCCCAGCCTGAAAGTAGGTACTAAGGCTGGGACTAAGGTGCTGAGGGCCGTAGATGCGGAGTACACTATCGTGGTAGATAGCGATAGGAGGAAGAGGCCCGAAAGCACCTCAAGAATCCAGAGAGCGAATGTACAGTAGAGGGTTACGGCGGCTTCGCTGAGTCCCACGTTCAACAACACCCTTAACTCGCTTTTAATGCTTAAGAGAACTCTAATAGAGGCAACATAGACACCCGGTAAAGAAGCAATTAACAGCAAAAACAGCCACGCGTCTACTGTACTCAAAATACTGCTTTCCAGTTCCACTAGGGTATTACGTGCAATTTCGAGCTTTGAAGTAAAGCAAAGATACAGGTTATCTCTCTGAAAGCTCTCCGTTCCATTAACTAGCACTATTACGGCTTCTAGCGACTTGTGAGTATACCCGGTACAGTAACTTCCATATGCACCGAGAGTTCTTAATCCGACGTTACAGGTATAATTTAAATAGACATATATGTCTCGGGGAAGAGAGATGGTTAAACCGCTACACATGCATCCTGTCTCGTTGAGCTTAAGAGCCTCTAAGAACTCCTTCGTGATTACTTTGGGGTATACTAGCGTTACGGGCCCATAACCAGCTAATTCCCCTTCCACTAAGCCGGCTTTAATGCACTTCCCAATAATGCTGTTCCGAGAAGTTATAACCACGTTCACGTCTCTGAACGCGCTACTAAAGTATTCTTCTAGAAACAGTACTGGACTCGGTAGGGAGTAAAGTATGACAGTGAGGACAAGTGGCGCGCTGAGAGATACCAGTAGGATCAGATGAGCGTTGCGCCTTAAAATAGATTTTACAAGTAAAGTCACTATCCTGATACTCTTCCCCGCCCTGAAGACCACGATTTTCGCCTCGTGGGCGTTATTGAGAGCTTATAGATAGAGTACTTCCGGTAGAGGGCGATAATCAGCATTGTGGTGGTAAAGATAGCGGTTGATGCGACCACCGGCGTTAACCTAATGCCCCACTGCGTGTAGTTGAGTACTAAGCCTATTAACGGCACTACTGCTAGCGACAAGCCTATTGAAAGGGCCACCCTTTCTAGTGGTGAAAGGTCACCCTCACCAGGGTACAGCGCTTCCACCAAGGAGTAGCCGGGGAGAAAGAGGACATACAACGTTGCAAACACGTATCTGGCGGGGAGTAATAGGGGCACGAAGTCAGTAGTATACACGAGCACGCATGTTAGTAAAATGAAGGCTAGGGATGCCCAGAACCACAGCGAGTAACATAGCCTGAAAGAGTAAGCCGCGAACGTTACGGGGGGGTCGGGGTCTATTAGCTTAATACGCCCTTCTCGTACACTTGTCCACGTTTCGCGGAGAACGCTATACATTCCTCTACTCTGAGCCAGATTCTTGATGTACTCTTCGAGTACAACTTCGCCGTGTTTCACTGTGTTGTACCCTCTATCGGTATTAACGTAACGTTAACATAAACATGAACCCACCTACCTGAGTATATCCATTCATGTGTGCCGGTATCGTACAACCAGAGCTCGAAGATCAGCGCGACTTTCCGGGGTAGGGGTCCTCGAACAGTAATTGGCACCTTGACGGGTACCGTGGCGTTGTCCTTATTGCCCAGTACTCCTATCCAGAAGGCGAGGGGTTCGCTTGGCGAAGGGGTGGTATTTGTGGGCAATGCTTCCTGATCACCTACTCTGTATATTACCTTGTAGTACACTGGCTTACCCATGTAGTTAGCCACGTAGATGCATAAATCCTGTAAAGAGCCGTTTACCGCTGTTTTAGGGTATTTGCCTATTTTGCATTCTCCGAGTAAACCCAGCGCTGTCCACTGCTCGGCCTCCTGCCGAAGCACCATTGCTATTCCTACTACGGATGACACGATGGTCACTGCGAGTATTACAGCGAACACTTCGTCATCCAAGATCAATTTTACCGCCTTATCACAATCCACTTTTTACGAGATGTAAACCACAAGTACAAGTACAGCCTCGGCAAGGCGAAGTAGACCACTAGTGGAATGGATGCTAGCGCGATCACCGTGCATATTTTAGTCAGTAAGTTAACTAGGTGAACGGTTTCGGCAACTGGCTTTAATTCCTCCACGAGGTGTTTAGCCCTTTCCAAGTACTCGCGAGCTTCAGCTACGTCGTTCTTGTAGTATGCTTCTATGGCCTTATTCAACGCCTCGATAACAGGTTCCAGGTCTAGCCCCCTGCTATGCAGGTACTCAAGGTCCCTCATTACGGAGGCGATCTCATCTGGGAACCCCTCCTGAGCACGAGATACGGGTGTCACGAGCAACAAAAAGGTTAATAGTAGCATTGCAAGCAAGCAGTACTTGTACACCAGCGTCACCACCGATTTCCACTACTCTAGAAGTGCACGATTCGTAAATAAAGTTTACAAGCCTTCAATAGCGCGTGTTCCCGGGGTGATTGCTGCGAATCCGTGCTCCTTTAAGACTGCTGCGATTACATAGTACTTGAAGCCAAGGGCTTTAGAATGTATAAGGATTATACTTCCCTTCTCGAGACCCCATGAGTTCAAGTCCCTTACTAGTGCGTGTCCGTAAGACCTGTAGTATTCGACGAGCTGCTCAAGGAGGCCGGTTGCCTTACCCTTCACCGGTGGGTTTATCCTAGGCCAGCTACTGTAGTTATATAGAGACGTGTACCTTTCCTCCAATATAAGTGCGTTGAGCGCTGATAGTATATCAACTACTTTACCCTTCAAGAAGTACGTCTCATTCCTGGGCGTGACCAGGTATAAGTATAGCTCGCTGAGAGCCCTGCCAGAGTCCCTAATAACTGAAAGAAGCTGGCTATAGAGCGTTTGTAGCAGTAGATCCAGCTCTTCGGGGCTCGTAGCGGTTAAGTCAGCTAGCACGATGAGCCTCCCCCCGGTAGATCGCTTTTCCATTTCACCACTACTGTAAACCTTGACAGCGAGGTCTAGTACATCCTCTTTGCGGAAGCTCTTCTTCCAGTGAATCAATCTCACGCTATCTCCGGGTTGGTAATTTCTGACGCCAATGTACTCGCCTACGTAGGCTTTTACTACCTGGATCGTTCTCTCAAGTATTTTTCTCGGAGCCCTCCAAGCAACTTTAACCTCGAAGTGTTTCTGAGCACCCTGCGTTGCTCTAGGTTGCGTGGAGGCGGTCTCCGCGTAATGCCCTACAGCTACCTTCCCAGGAGCCTCAATACCCCCCGTTGCCTTGGCGGGGTATTCCTTACTTTTCGTAGTCGTATCGGATACAGCATGAGTAGCTCCTTCAACGCCCATAGCCTGCCCCATCCCACCAACTCCTCCTGCCTCCTTGTCGAGCCCCGGTTGTAGCGTTATTATCGATATTAGTGGCACTGTCACGTACTCGGCATAACGGCGTAGAATCCTTTCTACCTGCCTCACAAGCTCGGGGAACTTTGGCATGACTGCGTACTCCAGTATATAGGGACCGTGAACTACCTTGGCCAGCCCGCGGAAATCAAGTAAGATTACTTTAACAACGTGTCTTACCACGCCTAGGCGGGTAGCCCTTACTCTGATCACATCGAAGACACCATCAGTGCCTTCCTTAACTGGGTATGCGCTATCGTCTACTTGAACCATGTACTTGAAGCGTCCTGGACATTTTACCTCTAGTGCGATGTCAGCGTTTTCGTTCAAGTGTACTGCGGGATTTAGCGCGAACAAGTATACGTGTGACTTGCCTAACCTAAGGTACTCGCGGAGCAGGTGGATTAGGTAAACTAGCGACGAGGCCATTGCCGGGACAGCCGTCCTAGGCGAAATAACATATAGTGGCGTGTATATCAGCAATACTGCGTGAATTGTTTTAACTTCACTCCCTTCGCGGCAGTTTAATATATAGTAGGAAGAGCCGACTAGGGCCATTAAGATTGACACTATGTAGGCGTAAACGTTGTTTACCAGGGCGATAAGCACGAAACCTGAAGTAAGGACTGAAATGTAAAGTACTCGATGTTTCCTCAGTGCTAGGGGGACTACAGCTAGTAGTAATGCCAAGCCTGGATAGCCGTAGGTAGCAAATAACATGGCGAAGCAGGCCGATTCAAGCAGTACCAGTAGCGCGTACAGGGCATCTTTACTTCCAGCTTGCAAAATAAGCCACCAGTGCCAGTATAAATGCGAGCATCAACGTGATGTAGGCATGCCCGTCCTGCTTATATAGTACTAGTCGTAGTAGCTCGAAGGGGTTTCCGGCAACCTCAGATTGATCGATCAATACCGGTCTACCCTCCACAGTACATTTTAAAAACTGCTTGTTGGGATCCAGGACGCTGTTATCGAGGAAGTTTTTAGCGAATACTATGATTACGTGCCCGTTTCCGCTAGTGATGCTAACGCCTAGTGGGAACTGCCCTAAAGGCTCTTCAAGGTCGTAGAACCCATTGCCGTTTAGGTCAACGTACGAAAACATACTACTATGAGCGAACGAGTTCTCTAATGCGCCCTCAAGTTCAAGCGTGTATGGATTTCCAAGTACTATGTTACCACAACGCGACGTGGTGTTCACCACGATGTATCCCTGATTGTCGACGCCAAACATCACGTCGCGGACGTATCCTTTAAAGGTGGCGTTAACGCCCAGCCCCCTTAGCAGGCCAACAATGTAATCCGGCGAACCGTAAGCTATTACTAGGCCTCCCCGTTCAACGAAGCTCTTCAACCCCACCATGTTTTCGAGCCCGCCTCTACGAGCTACGATCAAGGCATAGCCTGCTGCGTCGTATCCACTTAAATCCTTCAAGGAATACAATACACGCGCACCCAGTTCTTCATACAGTCGGTGTAGTCCACCTGCGCCACTATTTGCAGCACTGTAAGGTAAGTCTGAAGGAAGCGACGTAATTACCAGTAACCCCGCTATGACTGCTATCAGCGTAGATAGAGGTATAACTCTACTCTTTGCGAGCAGCATTTAAAACATCCTCGTAGAGCCTTCTAGCCTCCTCTAGTGGAGGCCTTTTACTGTAATAGAGATCCCTCTCGGCGATTAGTAGCATTTTCCACATCAGCTTCTTGAGTGTTAAGGTAAGCGAGGGCGACCTTGAAATCTCCATGAAGTGCTCTCTTAGGGTTTCATGTACCTGGGGCATCCTGATCCCCAGCCTGCGCACTAGCTCGTAGTACAGTAGTGCCACGTGCGAGCCCAGTCCAAGCTTATACGGCTTCAAGAGCCTACTAACCTCTAATTCCGCGTGTCTCACCGATACGGGCATGTACCTCTTCCACGCAGTGATTAAAGCCACAATAAAGCTCTTCTCACGACTACTCATAAAAGACGACAGTAGCACCGATACCAGGGTTAAAATTATGGTAGCTGCCACGTTTACTACATATATGCTCCTACTAACTTTAAGCTCGTCGTAAGGACCTCGGGTGGCGGTGATACCGATGTTTACGTTCAAGCCCTGAACGGGTAAAATCCCGGTAAAAATGTTTACCTGCCCGATGCAACCACCCGGCACCGTGATAGTCTGCTTAAACACACCCGTATCCACTACTGCGTGCACGTCAACCACGTCCATATTGCTTATTGTTAGTGTCAAGAAGCCGGACCACGTAAGAGCGAAGTCACCTAGGCTTATGCCTACCCGTGGATGTACCGGCTCAACGGTGAATACCCTGCTATAACAATGTGAAAGCGTTCTTATTGAAGCATTTACGCAGATTTCAAGCGTGTTGAGTCCTAGTGTGTAGTTGTAATGAACGGGATCCAGCGTGAGAACAGTGGTGCCGGGTTTAAACGTTATATTCAGAGCTTCAAAGCCGTTTAAACGCAAACTAGCGTTGTAAAAGTCCTCGGAGAGCACCTTGACTTCCAGTATATCACCACGCTTAACCGTGCTCGGCATGTCAACCTGCACCCTCGGCAGGTCATACTTCACAGTCACCAGGTAAACTCCTAGGTACGAGCCGTTTAACAGCTTGGCAAAGATACCCACCGTGAGAACCTGTTCAATCAAGTACCTTCTTAGCCCTAGATGCTCTAACTCCATTGCCGTGGGCATTGATAGCTCGTATGCGCAGTATACCTCATTACACTCACGCGGAAGAGAGTCCCGGATCCTGAGAAAGCTGGGCCAGGCATACGCCTCCATGGTTTCAACACGTATTTCTCGAGGGATAGCGATCTCCACCACTTCTCCAGGTAAGTACGTGTCTTTGAGAGGACGTACTTGGTAAGCATCAGTGAATCGGGCTCGATATGATACTTTAATCAACGCGTAGACGAGATCCCTCAGGCCACGTAGTTTCGCGTTTACGGAGACGCTCAACGCCTTAGCGGCCTCGGCGTCGTGAGAGCACGCGCTCAGCCTACTCGCGTAACCTCCGATGTCGTTTAAGCCCTCCAGGATCCTATACGCTCCGCTAGTCAAGTTAAAGGGGGTCTCACTAGTAACGTGAAGAACCCTGTAATAGTCTAAAATAGCGGTATACGCAGACACGTGAAGATCGTGAAGGTCGCCGAACACCCCCGCATTCACTATATACTTGCTCATCAGCTCGCCTACAGGGTCTCCTCTAACTGCGTAATCCAGCACCTTGTCTAGTAGTACTAGAAGGTAGAGGCAGTCGACTCTGTCCTTAGTACTCGTGGAGCCTGTAGTAGTGTTCGCTATTATTACCAGCACCGAGAAAAGCAGGGGTAAAAACAGTCTACTGTTGCGTTTCACCCGGCTAACACCTCGTACACCCTCATAGCTACTATGATCGAAAACACCGCCAGGAGGACGGCGTTTAGTATCTTAATGGTTAAAGTAGTCTCTGGAACAGGCCTTATTATGGCATATGATACGTAGTACATGAGCACGTTCACGGCCACGTACGCGTCCATTCTCTGCTCATTAAGTAGGTACAGGGACGCTGATACTAGTAAAGAGAGTGTAACGTACACCAGTATAAACGAATCCAGGCGCTTATGCACCTTTCTCAACCCTTACAACAAGCCTAATAGTTCTGGGAGCTTCCTGCCTGTCAACCAAGTAAACCTTACCTCTGCCAGCGAGTTTAGAAACAGCTATTAATGTTAACAGGGTAACGGGGTTTAGGGGGTACCTCGCATAGTCTGTTAGCGTTTTCGCAATGCCGATTACGTTAACGCTGAACACCTCGCCACGCTGCTCTACCTTGATACTTTCGCACAGACCCAGCTCGTCTACTAGTAGGGCGTTTAAAGCGCTCTCCAGCGCATCGCCATTTAGCTCCTCTAATTCAGCTGTGTCGGCGAACGCGTGCACGGGTACTGAGAAATAGGGTGAGCTTGCCACGAACCCGACGCCTGGATTTACATCCCAGGCACAATAACCCTTAGAATACAGTACTAGCGCGTTTCTGCCAGTATTTAAAACGCATACTTTACCATTTAGGAGGTCGAGGTCCTCGAGTACAGCCGTCACGGCATCAACTAATAGTGTCGTGTAACTGAGAACAGCCTCGAGTGAGGGCTCGCCCGGTGCAGTACTGTACACTATTAAGACGCCTCCTACAATCCCCGCAGACATCGCTAGCCCAACAAGCCCGTTGTCATTAACAAGTAGCCCGTAAACAGCCAAGAAGGCAGATACCAGCACGATGTTTATGCCCAGGACGGCTAACCTGGTGTTCACGTGAAAGCCACCACTAAAGGCTTTAATATGATGTCTAGTCCGAGAACATGGCCTGCTACACCTTCCCAGCGCTTGTTGGAAACGTACATGAAAGTGTTCCTCGCTACGTGTAGTGATGCAAATGCTATTAATGAAAGCGGGTTGACGCGTACCAGAGGGGAGGAGTACAGTAGTGTAAAGAAGAGTAACGAAGTAGTGTACTTTAAGGTAGCGTTCTCCGCACTTACCGAGACTATATTTGATACGATTGCATCTAGTAGCGTTAAGAGGGAGTATCTTAGCGGACTATCCACTTCAAGGTACACTCCGAGAATGGTGGATGCTAGCACGGTGAGGGGTATGTATTGTTTAAAAATAGCGTGCGTTTCAATGGCGTACCTGTAATAGGTATAAGTGAGTACAATGCTCAGTATTATTGACAGGTCTACGAGAGGGCCCAAGACGGCGTCTACCAAGAACATGCCTAGCACCGTGTAGACGAGTACAACTATGAAAAATAAGAGCATGCCGAAGTAGAGCTCCATGCTACGCCTAAAGAGCATGAGAACGTTTACCAGTAATAACGAGGAGACGGCCATTACGTAGAGCGGTACTTGGAAGTATTTAAATACATAGTAAAGAAAAGTGGCGGTTACCAGGATAAGCAAGTTAACGCGCTTGAATGAGCCTTGCTTCACGGGCTTTTTACCTTGCTTACCTGCATCATCGGGGTACAGGGACATTTTTCAGGGCCTCAGTGGCAATCGAGTCTGCTGTTAATCCTTCAAGCTCGTACTCCTCCTTCAACTTAACTCTATGTGATACGACGTTGACGAATATTGACTTGACATCATCGGGTATGACGTACTCTCTACCCTCGAGTAGTGCCAGTACTCTGCTGAGCTTCATTAGATCCACCGTTACTCTGTGTGAAGGCCCGTAAGCCACGGCGGAGTGGGTTCTAACGTAGTTTACTAGCCTGACCATGTAGTCGGCCACGTACTCGCTCACCTCGACTAGGCCCGGCATAGACTCTATGACATTGTTCACTTCACTCAGAGTAGCTACCTGCTCCACCGGCATTGTAATGATAAAGTCGGCCCTGGTAACTATTTCAAGCTCCTCTTCCGGCGGGTTGTAGTAGCTCAGTATCGAGGTACTAAACCTATCAGCAAGCGTCTCCATGATCCTGTACGTGCCTACAGCGTACCTCTCGGGGACCTGCGTGGCTATAACCATAAATGGTCTTGGAAGAGGATAGGTGGTGCCGTCTACTGTCACCTGGTATTCTTGCATGGCCTCTAACAAGGCGCTCTGGGACCTCGTCGGCGTTCTGTTAAGCTCATCAAATAGCACGACGTTCGCGAACACGGGTCCCTTAATGAAAACTCTCTCACCGCTAACCCTGTACATGTGAAAACCTATGATGTCGCTCGGAAGCACGTCGGGGTGTCCCTGTATTCTCCTGTACTCGCCGCTAATAGCCTTTGCAAGTGCCTTGGCTAGGAGGGTCTTACCCGTGCCCGGATAACCTTCAATTAGCAGGTGGCCCCCGCTAAAGAGCGTTACTACGGCTAGTTTAACTATATCTTGCTTACCTACATATACCTTAGAGATGGTAATCATAACCTCCTTGACGAGCTCGTTAGCCTTATCAAAGCTCAGTTTTGTTAATTGGGACAACGCCGCGCCTCCTCTTCAAGACCAGGTTGTATAAATACGTTACAAAGGCATATATAACTAGAACTGCAACACTCGTGCTACACGCGACTGCAAGCCCAGGTACAGCGCTCTCTCGCAATACGGGAACCGGGCTTACACTTAGGGATCTGAGCAGGGTGTTAGCAGCCGTCTCAAGGTCTCCCGCGCCGGTGTACGGCTTTACCAGTGATACCCTCGCGTAGAAGGCGTAATCTCCACTGGTGGACTTAACGGTAACAGGCGTAAGCATGTACGTTAGTAGATAGAGCACGCCATCCTTCTCCGACATGATGTAACCCACCATGAGAGACCCGCGTTGCTCGTTCCAGGCATTTAGTACCCTGTAACCCTGCACGCTGAAGCAAAGCTGTAGAGTGTGCAATCTCCCCGTGGTATCTACCAGTTCGAGGAGCCCTGGATACGTGTCGTTACCCGTAACAACGCTAATTCTGTACATCGCTAACGAGCCAGTAACCCTAGTTAGAAAAGCATCGTACACGTAACTGGAAACCATATCGCTGCGAACCAGGTACTTGACGGGGTTTTCGATGAAGTCCCCCACGCTATCAACCTTGATGGCCACGGTGCCGGCTTCTCCGGCGAGCGCATTCTCAGACAGTACAGTCGATACCTGTACCGCCGAGACCATGAACAATAACAATATCAACGTGCCGGCGACATACTCCCACCTTAACCCCGAGAGGTTGGTATCGGCCTCCAGGGGCCTTGGCACGGCGTAAGCTATGCGCGCCAGCTTGGAGATCAGCGCATACGCTGTAATCACTGAAAGTAATGCGTAGATAGCGGATGGCGAGTAATGGAAAATGCTTGTAGCCGCTTCAACGCCGTAGTACTTAGCGACCAGTACTATTGAAATAACTCTCAACGTGTTCCCTACGAAGCCTATTAAGAGCCCCGTAGCGAACGCAATTGCGGATACTACCGCCTTCCTTAAGGCCTTTTCACGGCTCGCGGTAATATAATACGCTAGAAGAGGAAAGATCACGATCGCCGCGCTCAGCATCGCAATCCCACTACAGACGGCCTCGATGCTGAGCGCGCGGACCCCATCGTTAGCGGTAACGACCTCGATCATGGTAAATGCCTGCGCCTCCACGAGTTTTGTCCCGGTTAGTAGTGCCGCAACTTTACCGATAACGCGTGAGAGTGAAGTTGTTACACGATCTAGTACGCTCGCTGGAATGGGTACTGTGAGTAGCGGGGTTATAAGGGGTATCGTGTCACCCGGCGATAAGGGTTTAAAGACGAACATTATAGTCGCAATGAGCATCACGGCAAAGCTTAAACCCATAAGCTGAACTGAGTAATCCAGGCTTAGTTTTGAAGCATGGTAAAGCATCACCGCAATTATGAATAGAAGCGAGTTGGAGAGTACTCTACTGAGCTGGATCTCGTAGGAAAGGCCCATGTACCGGTACGAGAGATAGAGGCTTACCGCTACCGTGGAGAAGGCCACTAGCAGGTAACTGTAATCCTCGGTAAATACGAGCTTCACAACCGTTTCGAAGTAATCCCGGTACATGCCTTGGATTAGGAGAGCTATAAGCGACATTACTACTAAGTAGCCCATCACCAACTTGGCACGATACTCCTGTAGTGTACTAGTCAATGAGGGTATCACCAGCTGCCCGTTCACTTGCGAGTTACTAGTTTGCGTAATCTTAACTCCATTCTCTTCAAATACAGCGAGAGTACTCCTAGAAGGAGCGCGTTGAACCCCGATGCGGTCAGGACTATCGCTATTATTCCTTTAACGTGGTATCTCACACCCTCGAAGAAGTAGTAGTACGCTACGTAAGCCCCCAGCGCCAGCCCCGGTATTACCAGTAAGCTGGCGACCATGAATATGAATAGGACTGGATTATACCTCCAAACAAGCCTTAAGAGGTCGATCGCGATCTTAAGGCCGTGCACGGCTTTCAGTTTCTTCTCGCCAAGCCTCTCCCGGTATTCTATAGGCACTTCGCAGATATCTAAGATACTGCCCGCCATGTGGGAAGCTATTTCCACCTCTATACTGAAACCCTTCATCTCGTAAGTTGCATCTCTTAAGTGCTCCATGTCGACAAGGTACATTCCCGACAAGACATCTCTTAACCTCGTGCCGTATAGTACGTTAAAGAATAGTGTTATGATCCTGTTGCCAAGGCGGTTTAGTAGCGGTATGTTTTCCCGTCCATGGATCCTGGCACCGATGACCTCGCCACACCGTCTTACCACGGCCTCTTCGAGTAGTCTTGGAATATACCTAGCAGGATACGTGTAGTCACCGTCCATTATTACCGCGTACTTTGTTTCTACGAGGCTCAGTCCCTCCTTCACCGCGTCTGCCTTACCCTTCCCGTTCTGGTACACAACTTTAACACCGAGTTTCCTGGCAATCTTATCGGTGCCGTCAGTACTATGCCCATCTACGATAATGATCCTTTCACGCGGTATGGGAACCTCGAAGAGCTCGTTCAGGACCTTCTCTAATGCTTCACGCTCATTGAGCACGGGTATAACGACCGTTACCTGAGACAAATAGTCGCTTTTCAAGCCAACCGCCTTTTATTAGAGGAGGCATGGTAGCCCCGCATCATTAAGGTTAAATAAACGGACCCTAGGTTAAAAACTTTAAACACGTGGAAATAAGCCTACCGCCTACCGAGAGGTGGCCTCTGGGGATAACTCACCGTGGTTGATGCGGGCTTCACCGGCGTGATCCCTACTGTGGTCTTGGCAGTCACAGCACCTGCCCGTATGCTCTCACGATAAACTCCTTGCCTTCAAATACCACTACGTGTATTTTCCCTTCCAACTCTAACCTGTGTAATAAGTCTTCGGGTTTTTCAACGGCGTCTTTAAGGGCTTTTAACGCGTATTCGAGCCTAAGCGGGTGTACCGATACTAGGTTTAAAAGCCATGTTGCCGGGTCGCCGTGAACTCTAAATTCCGGTGGTTCTGGCAAGTTCAGTAGTTCTACCCTGCTTTCTCCGAGCTTCCCTGAAAACACGAGGTAGGCCTCTACGAGCACTTCGGGGCGCGGAGACGTAGCGTACGGCTCTGCGGGAGGCCTTATGGGTATTGAAATGTAGGCTTTCCACGGGTCTAGCGTTTTAACGAAATCAGCTATGAGTTCTAGTTCCTCTACCGCGGTGTTGTAACCATCCACAAGCATGGTTTCTGTTACCAGCTTACCTCTGAATATCCGTGCAAACTCCGCTATGCCTTCTAAAACCCGTTGCAGTGATAGGCTTGAACACGGCCTATTAACACCTCTCCAAGTGTTCTCCCTAAGCGCATCAACCTTGACTGAAACGAAATCTGCTTCTAGTAAATCCCTTCTAGCGTCTTCTAGGAATAGTAACGATGCGTTGGTGAGGGCGGCAATGGGTTTCCGGGAAAACCCCCTGATCCCCCTCATTATCAAACCCACGTTCTTGTCGAGAAGGGGCTCGCCATTGGGGACGAGCGTTACGTAGTCTACGGCATCTCCACTTCTACTAATGAACTCGTATACCTCGTTAACCACTTCGCTTGGTTCGTAGAAGGACCTCCTCGTTGTTGTGAAATTAGTTGTTCTGCCGAGTTGGCAGTATATGCAGGAGTATGTACACGTCTTGTAGGGTACGTGATTCACGCCGAGGCTCCTACCCAGCCTCCTGGAGTAAACTGGTCCAAAAACATACTTGTACTGCGTGGTGGGAGAGCTCAAAGCCGGAGTCACCTGGCGTATGCCCTGACATTTAAACCGGATTCACGGATCCTCTCGGTAAATGCCACTACAGACTCCTCGCTAGCTCGCAGTACGCCGCTTAACCTAGGCGCTCTGTATACGGTATAAACGTGTACTACATCGGGCTCTACAAGCAGTAATGCCTCAGCGAGGTTTTCAGCGTCTTTCTCAGTGTAGTTTACTAGGTTACCGTACCTTAAGAGCATGACCTGCACGGCGAGCACGCCGCTGAATTCTTTTCTGAACCTCTTCAACCACTCCACTACGTTACTTGCCCTCAACCCCTCTACGGGCTGGTTTATGGCAACGAATTTTTCCGGGTCTACCGTATCTAGCTTTGCCTCAACGAATTCTACTTCGCTTAACGCGTTTACGACACCTTCATGCCACAGCATTGTGGAATTGGTGAAGACCCCTACGCCCGAACTTAAACCGCGTTCCCTTGCAAACTCCAACGCGACCTGCACCATTTCTGGGAATCTCGCGTGTAGGGTAGGCTCACCGCTACCTGAGAAATCTAAGGCCTCTACCCTGCTTTCAACGGTTAAGAGGGCGCTATATGCCTGTTCCAGCGCCTGCTTGAGCGTTTTTACCGATATGCCGTAAGCGTCTTCCACCGGTTTAAGCGTCTTGAATTCCGTAACCCCGCGAAAACAGTATATGCAGTTAAAACTACAGATTTTGCAGCCTGGGAAAAGGTTTATCCCTATTGAAACCCCCCGTCTCCTCGACCTAAATGGCCCGTACACTATGGCCCTGCCTCTAAATGGGCACTGCAAGCACTCTCCACTTGGAGGACACAGTGCGTACAGCATTAACCCTTCTTCCCGCCTTTCTTGAGCGCTCCTCCCCAGAGCTCCCACGCCCTTACGAGCTCATCTCTAACGTAGACTTCTTTCACCTTTTCAACAGTACCGCTTCTCCTGTAGACGGTTACGAGTTCGCCGGCTTTCTCGCCGACGTAACCTATCACGCTGGCCTTTACACCTATATCGTGGAGGATCCTCAAAGCCTCTCCAACCCTGTCCTTGGGAACCGTTGCTACCAATGTACCCGAGCTGATGAGCCTAAGTGGGTCTAATCCCAGCACACTACTTATTACGGCTGTTTCCTCGGCCAACAGAACCCTTTCCTCCCAGACGTATATGGTCGTGTTGGAGGCGTAAGCGATTTCCACCAATCCGCCGAGCAGACCGCCTTCTGTGGGATCGTGCATTGAGGTGACTAGTCCCGCGTCTGCGAGAGCCAGTGCCTCCTTAACAACGCTCACCTCCCTGATGAACTCGCTACCGCGCTGGACAACACCCTCGGGTACACCGAGCTCCATTAACACATCCCTGAAGTCCGTTGCCAAGATCGCCGTGCCCTCAATGCCCGCTGACTTGGTCATTACCACCACGTCACCGACCTTGGCACCGCCTGTCGTCACGTACCTATCCTTCTCGGTTATTCCTATAGCCGTCATGGATATGAGGGGTCTCGTAATGCCCGGCGTAAACTCGGAGTGACCGCCTACAACCATAGCTCCCACCTCTTTCGCCGCCCTGTCCACCTGGCTCGTTATCCTGTCTACGAGCTCTTCGGTGGCGTTTTCGGGTAGGTATAGTACCGAGAGAAGCCAGCGGGGCTTAACCCCCCGCACAGCCACGTCGTTGGAAGCTATGTGGACTGCTAACCAACCTAAGAATTCAATAGCGCCGGTAATGGGGTCTACATGCGTAACCAGGACTTTTCCACCGCCAATATCTATCACGGCCGCGTCCTCGCCTATTGAAGGCCCCACGATTACCGAGGGATCTAAAACACCGGTTCTACTCAAAACATACTTGAAAAGCATGTCTGGAGAGAGCTTTCCAACCACGCCTTGCACCCGTTATAACATTACTGCTACCGGATAAATAACGGGCGCCCGTGGCGCCATTAGGAGGTCCTCTACGTGCTTTTCGATGGAATTCACGTAGTCGAGGCGTGCTTCTACCGTGCGTTAACCAAATAGCTCTAACAACATGTTTTCGAGGTCAGCTATTACCTTTACGAGCGGTTTCAACGGCTTGATCTTAGCAAAGACCCCGGCCATGAACTCTACGTCGCTCCCGTTCACGGCTTTTACCATTGGCGCGAAGGTTAAGTAAGCGAGCATGTATATTACCGCGTTCACGGCCAGCTTAACTATGGGCGGGCCTTGCAGGATCACCGTTAACGGCAAGAGCGGTAGTGCTGAGACTAACGCCGCTAAGTAAATGCGTGACACCCCCACATAATCTAGCTTTACGCGGTACTTCCTAACGGCCACTCCCAACCCGTACAACGTCGAGACACCGGTCGCCATTACGATGGAGGCTATTAAACCCTCAACGCCGAGCAGGAAAGTCAAGGCAGTTGACAGGGGTACAAACACGCCCGTATATACTAGCATGGACTTCAAGTATACTCCGGGATCTCCTAGACCGCTGAAGAAGCTCCCGAGGACGGCTGAACCCAGGCCAACGTATAGGTAGTTTAACGTGAGGAGCGATAAGTACCAAGGTGCAAGAGTGTACTCGGTTGTTCGAATCACCGCTATTATCAGCTCCCGGGAAGATAGGATTACAAACACTGAAACGGGAACTACCAGTAGCGAAGAGTACTTAACAGAGTACGTGAACATCCTCTTCAAGTCTTCCGAGTTCCCGCTGAGCTTCGAAAACGCAGGGAAGAGAATGCTTGAAACCGGTGTTACTAGAAGCGTTACCATGGCTGTAAAGCGCAGTGCCAAGTTGAAGTTTCCTATCACGAAATCCGAAGGAGTAGAGTGCGCGAGAATGGTGTTTCTAAAGGTGTCGTTAAGCGAGCCTAGGACACTCGCAAAGTACAGTGGCATGCCGTAACCGAGCATTAAAACAAGGTCTTCTCTTAGCGAGTACGCGTTAAAACCCGCGTTGAGGTTTAATTCCTTGTAATGCTTGCTTATTGAAAAGAAGCCTATAACCACCCCTATCACGTAGGCTATGGCGTTCCCTGCGAGCGCGCCCGGCACGTTGAAGCCCAGAATTACGAAGAGCGGTGCTAGAATGGCCCTGAACAACTGTAACGTGATGTTCACCAGGCTACAGCCCTTAGCGTCCCCGAATCCCAATAGAATGCTACTAGCTACGTTAAACGCTGTCTGGAGCACTACGAGGACTAGGATGACTCTCACCAGCTCGACGAGCCAGGGCCTATTTGTAAGTAGAGCTGTTAATTCGCCGAGTAGAAAGTAAGCCACTACGAAGACGAGAACGGACTCGGCTGTGGTGAACAGCAAGCCCCGCTTTATCAGTAAAGCAACTCGGCCATCCTCGCCACGGCTCTTATAGTAAGCTATGTACCTCGTTAAGGCGGCATTTACACCGAGACCCGTGAAGACTATCAGAAACCCCGGAATAACAAACGCTAAAGAGTAGATACCGTAAAGTTCAGGGCCCAGTAAGTTCGCGACGACAATACCGCATATGGCAGATAAAAACGTGGATAATGCGCTACCGCTGAACAGGAACAAAGCACCCGTAGCGGTCTCCTCGAAGACCCGTGGTAAGCCGCTATCGGCATCACCAGTCAAGTACGGGGCACCTCGAGCCTTGCTCAGCGTTGGTTGCGTGGCTACTAGGCACAGTATCCAAGTTCACTATCATATTTGGGTTCTCCTTATAAGAGTAACCCGGCTCTCGAAGAGACCAGGGCCTACTTTCAGCCGGTTTAACGATTCTTGGTGCGCGTCCCGAGGCCCCCGACAACTTCATGCGTTACAGCCTTTATTAAGGGGGTGCTCGGATACCTAGTTACGTAGTGTTATCGGCGGGTGGGATCTTTGACTTCCGTTTTAGGCGTTGAGAAGCTAGTTGCAAGTATAGTCGAGAACTTGAAGGCTGTGGCGAGCAACATTGACTGTGCAGTTGCCTGTGTTAGCGGAGGTATCGACAGCACCACGTCAGCCATACTCGCCAAGAGGGCTCTCGGAGACGTGGTTTACCCCGTGTTCATAGATACCGGCTTCATGAGGTTGAACGAGGCTACGCGGGTTCGTGCAGCCCTTTCGGGGCTAATTACGCTAGAGGTCTACGACTTCTCCGAGTACTTCCTCTCGAGGCTTGAGGGCCTCAGTGACGCGGAGGAGAAGCGGATTGCATTTAGGGACCTGTTCTACACCGCCGTTAAGAAAGTGGCCGAGGAAAAGGGGTGTAGCTGGGTTGTTCAAGGGACAATAAAGGCAGATGTGGTTGAAACCGTTGGCGGCGTGAAGACACAGCACAACGTTTTAAATGAACAGCTTCTTGGTAAGTACGGGTTAATGGTCATCGAGCCCCTAGTTGACCTCTACAAGCACGAAGTGAGAGCAGTTGCGAGGTACCTCGGGCTACCGGAGTACATTACCGAGAGACAGCCCTTCCCAGGCCCGGGGCTCCTCGTTAGAACTGTGGGGAGGCTTCGCAGGAACAAGCTCGAATTGGTCAGGAAACTAACAGACGTCGTTGAGAACTCGTTTGTAAATAAGGGTTACAGCCAGTACTTCCCCGCGGTCTGGGAGTACAGCGTTGTTGAGAGCTCCAGTACAAACGGCGTAGAATACTCCGTGCACGGCGTCAAGGTCACGGGTGTCTTTGAAGGTAAACGTAGTTATGGCCACCCCCTAGTCGTTGAAAAGTGGCCTAGAAATGTAGACGTGTATGGGCTTTACAGGGAGTTTGACACCGTAGAATACCCGCACATCCTAGTAACCCTCGCCGAGAAAGAGAGTGGTTCCTACTTAGTTGCGCTGAGGGTCGTTAAAACAGAGAACTTCATCGTCGCAGAAGTCCCGAGAATAGAACTCGGTGTTCTTAGAGCGCTCGCGGACAGGATCCTAGAGAACCCGGAAGTTAAAGCTGTGGCCTTTGACGTAACGCCCAAGCCCCCTGCGACAATAGAGTACGAGTAGAGGCCGCGTTTTTTACCGCGTTTATTGACCTTGATCGGCAACCCCACTCCTCACAATAGACTTGACCGCTTTCGAGCCCTTCTAGACAGTACATCTGACATCCTCGGAGCCGAGCCTAGCGTGGACAAAGGATCACCGGGTTGCGCGTGACGTGTATAGTACTACACTGAGTTCTCCGCGCGCGTTTTCAGCACGGCGTACCGCGCGCTGATCCCGGCATTCCCTGTTTACTATAGAGCTAAGCACGTATCGGCTTGATACCCGGAACCGTGGCCGTTTTTAGCCTTGAACAATCTAACCATTACCGGGGTAGGCGAGGCCACGTAGCTGGAACTCATGCTTTTGAAGCTCTTAAGGTGCTGTGATGTGAGTACTGATGTCTTGGCCGTGCTATACTTGATCGTGCCGGCCGTGCTCGTAGCGTGGACCTTCAAAAGGCTCGGGCTGGTAGAAATAGTGGGTTTTGTGCTCGGCGGTATACTCTCGTACTACTTGCTAGAACGCCTTGGAGTGGCCGTGGAGGGTGTGGTTGAGTATGCCGAGCCGATCCGGTTAATTGGGTTGATACTATTCTCGTTCGAGGTAGGAGCCTCCCTGGACATTCGGGGGGTCACCAAGTCAGCCCATGTGGTTTTGTCAGCGGAGCTTGTTTTTCTCATAGTGGCGTGGATTACAAGCGGGGTTCTCGTCACGTTACTGGAGCTCAGTGTACTGGAGCGTCTCTTAGTCTTCCTGGTAATCGTGAACTCCTCCACGCTCGCGGTAGTCGCTCTCCGGAAGTCGGGTCTCAGGGGGGATGTGTACGAAAGAGCCGCTTTACAGACCAGCCTCGAGGACCTACTACAGTTCGTAATTCTCGGCTTGCTAGTTACGGCTCCCCAGGTTCAACGACTGAACGCGATTCAAGCACTGCTCGACGCCTTACGGCTGGCTGGCTCGGTGTTAGCGCTCTTCCTTGCCGCGAGGTACTTGTCTATGCTGCTTAGTAAGAGCCCATTCACTCGGGGCAGGGCGGAGAAGTTCTTTACGCTAGTTGTACTAGCAATGCTGTTCTCCACCTTCGCTTTTTCACTCGGATTGCCCGAGCTTATAGGGGCCTTCATAGCCGGGTTAGCTGCATCCCTGTACTTCGATTTAAGCGACGTTAAGGACATGTTAAGTGGTGTGAGAGAACTGGGCTTACTGTTTTACTTCACAACGCTGGGCCTGGTGATCGCGCCCTGGATGCCCAGAGTAGACTTCACCCTATTCGCTCACGCAGCGGTCTTCGCTCTCGTGGCGATAGCCACGAGAGTGGTTGGAATCGCGCTGGGGCTTGCCGTCTCAGGCATGGATGTGCGGAGCTCTGTGCACACATCACTGATCCTCGCACCAATTAGCGAGACGGGAATGATCTTCGCGTACGCGCTCGCGGAGAGGGGGTTTATCGGGGTTAACCTGGTCATTCTCGTGACGTTTTCTGTTCTCTTCACAATGGTCATCTCTTCGGCAATTACCCCCAAGTCCTCCAACATAGCAACACGAATAGAGGCGCTGCTACCCCGCCGAATGATCAAGGCCATTAACGCCATTTCCAGGGTTTACTATGGGCGGGTAGAGTTCTCACTGAACGCGCTGTCAGCGCTGATCCGGTTCTCGGCGCTCTCCTTAATAATAACCACCGTTACCAGCGTTACCCTCGAAGCGCTAATGCACTTTAACGCCCCCACTTTAGTACCAACCCTGGTCATGATTACCTCGCTAGTACTGATTTTACTAGTGCACGTAGCAACGCTACGTAAGTTAACTAAAATAATGCTGAGCTCTATTAGCGGGCTCAAGAGGGCGACTCCACTAATAGTACTGAACACCGTCGTGGATTTCTTGATGTGCATGCTCGCAGTAGCACTCCAGATCTACCTCCTCTACGACTACATCTACAGGCACCAACCCCTACTACTAGTACAGGAATACGCGGTGGTGTACATTTCGACAATGATCGTGGCCACGATCACCATATACGAGACGGTGCGTCGCTACAAGCAGGTTGTAAAGCCTAGTTAAGAGTAGCGGAGTACAGCTCTCGGAGACGTAGCTGGCGTCACAAGTAGTCCGGGACCCCCACTATTAGCGCCAGTTGCACGGACTACGCAGCCTTAACGCTTAATATGCCGGTAACTAAACAGTTTACTTGGGATGAAGAAGGCTGTACTCGCCGAGCAGTGAAGAATCCGTTGAATGCCGACCACTTCCTACCTTGACTACATTATCTTAGTAGAGCTCTACGCCGGATTCGATATCATGGCATAGATATACCTGCCCGGGTGTTTCCAGGGCAGTCTGTGAAGAACTCTTGCCATATAGTAGTTCAAAGCAAGACTGGCGAGTTCCCCACCTCGCTGCTGGAGAGATGGCATTGCCCGCTGAAACGGATCTTTAAAGTTTCTCTATTTCTTGGTGTAAGTGCTGGATGTCCTGGTACGGGTATACCTCTACCTCACCTTCCCTATCCACTAGCACCATTATTGGCTTCTTGACACGTCTACTCTCTATACAGCTTCTCGCCCTACGCCATATTAGCTTAAGTAAGAGCGATATATCTGCTTTGATTTTAACGCCAGCCCTATCGGCCTCCTCTATTACTAGTGCTGGAATGTCAACGTGTCTCGTGCCTTCACTCAACAACACCTTCACCGGCGACGTGGCTAGCTTATACGCTATGATGGTTTGCCTAGCAAGCTCGAGGTTTCTCAAGGCCCTTTTCTCAACTACTGCTATGTCCTGGTGTGAAACATTCAATGAAAATGCAACTTCCCTTAAACTCAGCCCCCTGGCTCTGAGCTTCAAAACCTTGACCTGGCGCTCTGTGAGCAAGCCAAGCCTCTTGGACCGCGCCATGCAGGTCACCATCCAATACACACATTTGACGGCATTGGGGGTAAAATCCACAAAACACCACACCTAGTAGGGCGTATTCATTAAACGGAGAGAGCGCTACGTAGCAACGGCATTAGTTTACGCTTCAAGACTCACCCCTTATACAGCGGTTACTTGCGCATCGCTAACCAGGATGTAGTACCTCTACGAGTACGTAGAGTTTAACACTTATGCAACGCGTACCTAGACGGCTTCACTTGGAGATGCCTTCGGATGGCGGGGATCAAGTACTGACTCTCCAAGCTCGAAACAAGCATAACTAGGCTCCTCAACCGGAATCCCATCCGCGAGAACGGCCTCTCCCGCTTCAGCTACTATTTACGGACCACGCGTTCACCACGATGTAGCGACGCGGTAGACAGCGTTGCGACTACTAGATAGCAGTTACTAGGTCGTCATACTCGGCATAGCTTAATCCCAGGAGAGTAGCCACGGCTTTTAATTCCTCCCGGATATCGCCGGGTATTAGTACGTGGTGGTTTGCCACGGCCACGAGGGGCATCTTCTTAACCGGGAACCCTAGCTCTAGGATGGCCTGCATCCTGCACATGGTATCGTAAATTAACCCACTGCCTAGAACGCGCCCCGTGGTCATCGCCATAACCGTGAAGTCGGGGCTCAGCGATGCAACGGTGTAGACGCTACCCAAGAGCCTACCAGTCAAGGAGTAAGGGCACCCGCTCTCGAAATGGGTCGTCATAACGGGCTCCCCGACCATGTTCAGCGCAATGGTGCAGTGAGCGAAGTAGGCTCTTTCATCCTCGAAAGCAACGGCGTTTGCTACCCAGCCACTAGTACGGGTCAGCGCTTTGGAGATCAGCATGAGCGCCAAGGCGGCTAAGTCTCCCTCGCACGAGGTCACAATTCCCTCGCTGTTCAGTAGCGCTAGGGCTGTACACGGCGTTATACCGTACTTCACCAAGTACGGGAAGCAGTCTACCGCGATTCCATCGTAGTTACCGGACTCCACCACTGCCTTCAAGGAGGCGTAGACCTTGGCTGCGTTGACTAGCATACCTCTCGGTACCTTGGATTCCACCTTGCTGAAAACCCCTAAGAAGTGCTCCACGTAGTCCCCTCTCGCGGATTCGATCCCCGAAGCGAGGTCGTCCATGGACATGACATCCACCACTGACTCGAACCTAGCCTCGAAGTCCCTGGCACTCCGAGGCTTTTCCCCGCGAGGCACCACGAGGAGCACCTTGGAGTTCAGTAGAGACGCCACAGCACCGACTACGCTGAGCATACGTTGCACTTCCATGGCGCACTCCGGGGAATTCACGCTTCTACAGTGAAACAGCCGCGTCCACGTACCTTTAAGCTCCATTTTAGTCTTAGCGGACACGGCCGATGCGAGGCTGTTGTGCTCGCCGTGGCCGAAGACTACTACTCTGCTGTAGTTGGCGGTGGAAGCGAACTTCTGCATTAACCCACTAACACCACCAGTTAGTGCTATGAGTACCGGTACTGCATCACTGTACCTCTTAGCGTACTCCTCCACTTCGCCTTCACTAGATATGGGCGACAAGAACTCGACGCTGAGCCCGGCCCTAGAGACATGCCCTTTCACGACTTCGTACACGGACGCGTAGTACGCTTCTCCGTGAAGCCTCGACGCGAACGGAATAACACATATCCTCTTCACGCGAAACACCCTACCAACGAACTATAGGCAGCTCGCTTTAATCTCTTTAGTCGCTAAATAAGCGGGCAAGGCGGTTAGATTGGCCCGGGGCCGCGCTGTTCTCGCAAGGTATTTAAATACGCGTATCCATTACTAGCAGTAAACAGGGTGAAATAGTACATGGTCGTTAAGTCCAAGCTCGTTACACCTCTTTTCATCCTAGTCCTCTTGGCGTCTGCAATGCCAGTCCCCTTAATCGCCGGTAACAGCTATAGCTATAAAGTAGCGCTAGAAAACATGGGTATAAGAGTACCGCAAGAACAGGTAAAAGGCTACTACGAGCTCTACGAAGTGGCCCTTAAGGGCGTAAGAGTACTGGAAGCTACCGGCAACTACGTGCTAGTCAGCCTAGATGGCCTAGATAATGCGGGCTACGTGATGGTGCCCGGTAAGCCCTTACTGCCTTACGTCACCTATACGTTCATAGTTAAGGGGTACGTGAAGGAGGCCAGGGTACACGTGGAGCCCCTATCCTTTAAGACCATTAGATTAAGTAGCCGGGTACTGCCTGCACCGAGGCCTCTGACCTACCACCCAAGCTACCCGAATAGACTCGAGCACGTTCCCGACGAGGAAGTGTACGGTAGAGACAAGTACTTTCCAGGAGTACTAGCAGAGGCTAATGTATACCACGGGCTTCTGGGTAGGAGTGTATTGTCCGTTAAGGTGTACCCAGTTCAGTACAACCCGCTCAAGAACGAAGTCGTGGTCGTAGATCGCGCCGTCGTCAAGGTCAGCTACACTAAGCCCGCGTACATGCCGTTCAATGAGAAGAGCCTACTGATAATAACTACGCAGAGCCTGGCCGGGCTACTCAACACGACTCTAGGAGACTTCTACAGGGGTAAGGGGTACAGTGTGACGGTGGTGGATACGGAGTACATCTACGAGAAGTACCCTCCCGCCGGCACTATAAGCGATTACCCGGGCTTCTACAACCCCGCATTCCCTGATAGGATATACGAAGTACTCCAAAGATTCTACAACTACACTCTTGCACTAAAAATCATAAAGTACCTAGAAAGCACCCTGGGTAGCTACTCCCACGTACTACTGGTCGGTAACGCCCTAGACGTGCCGCCGAGCTTCTACTACCAGTACTCTACATACATGTACTTCTACCTGGACCCCTATAACGCGTGGATGCCCACGGACATATTCTACTCCGACTTGGACAGGGACCTCGTACCGGACCTGTTCGTGGGCAGGATACCCTTCAGCAACCCAGAATCAGTTAGCTACGTTGTTGACAAGATAAGGTCATGGTATAACGCTCCGGCCGCTAGTAGTGATAAGCTAGTCATGGCCGGGGGATACCCCTTCGGGCTTTCAATGATGTTCGGTGAAACAGCGCTTTCAACAATGACGCTTTTCAACGACACGTGGAGCTTTAACACGGTGCTCTTGACGAGAACTAGCGGTAACTACTCACCGGTAACAGTTAAATCCGTTCTACAGGGCTACGAAGACGCTGCGTGGTTTTTCCTACTCTCGCACGGTGAAGGCACAGCATTCGCTGACCTGCTGATGACTCCGGAATACAGGGCAATAGAGTACCTAGCTACCTCAAAGGACCTACTAGCAATGAAGCCCAGTCCAAGCGTTCCCGTGGTGTCCAGTGTTGCCTGCACAAACGCGGCATGGGATACCGAGCTAGTACCGCCTTCGGAAAGCTACTATACTCCTTTCACCCCACCCAGTATTGGTCAAGCCATGCTACTGTCACCCGCTGGTGGAGTAGCGTATGTGGGGTCTGCCAGAATAGCGTGGGAGTACTTAGGCCCCTTCGTGTTCGAGGACGGCGTCATCTACAACTACTATTACGGGGCAACGCTACTGCACAGGAAGATCATATCCACCTATAACAGCTATAGAATGATCGGCGAAAAGGTGAGTCTCGGGCAGGTGGTTGCCGAGGGGCTAGCTAGGTACCTGTCCGAGGTGGCAGTTTCCGGGGTAATCGTGTACCCCGAAGACCTCGACGTCATCATGTCCGAGGTCATGAAGCTGTCACTTCTCGGGGATCCAGCGCTAGCGCTACCGGTACCCGAAAAGGCTGTTGAAAAGCCTTGGATAAGGTACATTAAGGGAGTTAACCCCCTAAGTTACCTCAACGCCTACACGGTGTTCTTCATTGGGGAAGGGCAGGTACCACTGTACAGACCAGGTATAGCCGGCGTCATGAACATATCGGGTGGTGGCACATCGGAAGTAACGGTAGTCGTGAACAGGATATTCGGCGACTCGGTAGGCCTGTACTACCACCTACCAATAACCACGGAGAGCACGTCGATCCAGGAGGGGGTCGGCGTCTACGAAACCCTCTTCGACAGGGAGAGAAGTGGTAAGGTGTTGATAAAGTTCTGCGTACCCGGATGGGGCGAAGTAAGGTACTTAGCGACATCAATGGGCTTAGCCGTAAGCCCCGAGAGGGCTAAGATGGGTGGGCTAGTAAGCATTGAGGGGTTCGGCCTCGACATCCTCGGTTACATATACGAGGTAGAGCTAGTAGTAGCCGGTAGAATAGTAACCAGGGTACCCGTCGATCCCACGCTAGGTTACTTGAACTGGGCCCTAGCCCTCCCCTACATAGTGCCCGGAATATACAACGTTACAATCATTCTCCCAAGGGGTTACTACGATCCAGCGCTATCACCAGTGCTACCTCTCCTCGCGGCTAAGTTAACGGTGTACGGCGAAGAGGGGTTGAGCGTTAACGTTATAGCGCCGAACGCGGTGGAGGTTCACGAAAAGGTAGCCGTACTAGTTAATACTGTGTTCAGAGGGGAGCCGGTGGATTCGCAGATCACCGTGATGGCCATAGGCCCCGACGGCTCAGAGGTGCAGCCGGTTATCAAGAGGCTGAATGAAGGGGTGTACTTGGTGGAGTTCACGGCCGAGGCACCGGGGGCTTACAAGGTTATTGTCAAGGCGAGTTACGGAACGGAACTAATAAGCGCCTACGGTACCGGCGGCTTCGCAGTAGTAGCCGTTGATAGGCTATACGATGTCGGTGAACTAGTACAAAACGAGGCTGAGAAGACTAGGACGTTAGTTGTCCTGCTAAATGGAACCCTGTCGGCCGGCTTGGCGGACCTGATCAGGGACATTAAGGTGCTCGGCAACGGAGTAGTTGTCATAGAAACGAAAGTAGGTGAGGTAGCCGGGAGGCTAGTAGAATTGAACAACAACGTCTTAGCCGTTAACACGTCGGCCGGGCTTCTCTTCATAAAGCTCGACGATCTAGGGGACGATATACGCGTAAAGCTCGAATCAGCAAAGCTGGAGGTTACGGGTAAACTCGAAGACAGGATAGGTGAACTTGAAGACAGCGTGAGCAAAGTGAACAGCACAATTAACACTAAGCTAGAAGAGCTGGACGGTAGAATTAGCCAAATCGCTGGAACAGTGTACATCATGATAGGGGTTCTTTACGTGGTAGTAGCGATCATGGGTGCAGTAATCCTAGTCACTAGGAGAAAGCATTAATCCCGCTTCACTTATTTGTTTTTAACCCACTCTCTGCCTCCTGAAGGTTACCCAGTGCAACCCATACGTACTGGCTTTAAAGCGGGAGACCAGTTAGCTGTCATCCTCGTGAAACCGCTTGAAGCGAGTGTAATAGGCCGCCCGAAACAGTAGGGCTCTCCACCGAGCTTTTCAGCAAAGGATTTACCTGGTTATATCAAAAATTATAAATATAATAAATATAAATACACCTTGCACGCTATTAAGGAGTGGGGCCGGGGACCGTGAATGCCACGGTATCACGGGGACTCGGCGTAAAACGCGTAATTAGGAGCCATGTAATGCGAATTGCACCGGGTTTACTTCAGTTACTCGACCTGTACTGCGTCAGAACTACGGGTGAAGACTGCATTACGCTACTGCTCACGAACCCTGAGATGTTTAGGGACATCTTGCTGGAAATATACGGTTCACCATATACCCTAGAGGTCGTTATAAGGCTATTCCTATATCCGTTGCTACTAGAAACGAGTAGCAACGAGCCCGTTGACATCTTGGCTAAGCTATTTGTAAACAATCCCCGTGAACTGCGCGAACTAATACGGGAAATGATGCAGACGTGTTCGAGGTGAACGCGCCTCCGGGTAGTGGAAGTGGTAGCGCCCTGAGCGCTCCGTGCAGCGGCGAGCTGTAATTACGGCACCCCAGCGGCCTTGACGTCTCGCCCTCGAAAGCGGTATCCTTTACCCTGAACCCACCGGTCGCTACTACTTGCGTGCACCTCGCAGATTAGAAGACCGCGATGTGCGAATTGCCGCTTTCCGAGCAGGCTTACTGGAAACAGCACGATATAATGTGGCCTCACGCCTCTCCGTGTTTTATTCCGTGCATTAATTTCGGTTCTAGTAACGGTATTTTTCTAGCCTATATTTGGTTTCTAACACGAGGTCTCTGAGTAACGTGTACGTGTGCAGTATCAGTGGAGTTATGATGAGCGACACTAGCGAGCAGTAGGCGTGCCCGCCGACGAACTGGCTGATCACGGAGAGTATGCGCGTAGAGGCCCACCACGCCAACGCCATTGAGAGCGCCGCTTTAACAGCACGCATAATGACGTAGCGCAAGCCCCCTTCTACCAGATGGTAAAACATGCACTTAAAAGCTACTGGAGTACTGGGACAGCGAGGCCGATGGAGAGGACCCTCCACGGTTCGCTTCCGTGGCTGGCCCACTACGTGAACGCGACCACTTCTTCAACGGGCTTCCTTCTACGTGGTTTCGGCTCCTCGGCCGGATATCCCAGCGCTACGATTGCCTGTAGATCGCAGTTTTCAGGCGGGTTCAGGACCCTATTAAAATCTTCCTTCAAGAAAACGGGTACACCGAGCCAAACGCTACCTATGCCCATGCTCCACGCCGCTATGATCAGGTTCTCGATCGCAGCCGACACCGACTGTACCGCCATGAGCTTCTCGTACTCGTAGTACTCGTCCTTGTAGATCCTCTTGCGCAGGTCAGCGTACACGGCTATGTAAACGGGTGCCCGGTACATTCCTTCATCGATCCTCCTCATCCACTTGACAACCGCCTCACCACTGTATGGTTTTAGAAGAACACTCGTAGCGTAGTACTCATGCGCTTTTCTGAGGAGCCGGTGTACCTCCTTCCTCTTTTCCTCGGAATACACCACTATGAAAAACCACTGCTCCGCACCTTGAGCTGTGGGGGCTCTGGTGGCGGCTTCGAGCAGCTTCACCACCGTACTCAGGGGTAAGGGGTCTTGTTTAAACCACCTAATACTACACCTCGTGAACAGCGTGTCTAGGCACTGCGACATGTGCTCTCCCAGTCGTGGATGTGAACTTAGTATTCACGAGGGATTTAACGCCGGTATGGCTTTAATATGCTTTATTAACTAGCTAAGCGGTATATTTTGCCTGGTGGCGAGTAGATGGCGGATTTAAGTGAAATCGTAGGTGTTATTTCTGCAAACCCCCAGCTGGCCGTCGTCATGATAATACAGTTCATACTGGGCCTTGCCCTAGGCTACATCGCCGTCAAGGCGTTCAAGTACATCGTCGCGTTCGTAGCCATCTTAGCGCTCGGCTCACTCCTATCGGTTTGGAGCATCGGAATGACGCCCGAAGACGTCTTAAAAACCATTGGCTTAACAGTAGCTGCCGTCAAGAACCTAGTAGTACTGCTCGGCTTAACTACCGCAGGCCCCGTAACCGCAGGCTTCATCATAGGCGCAATAACCGCTCTCATCAAAAAGTAGCGTTAAAGCCTCACGACAACGCCCAACGACCAGATCCGATCGCGACGAGAGCCTACATAGCACCCACCAAGGACGCGGTTTCTAGGGCAGGTTGGCTCTTCCCCCCTGTTTCACGGTGACTACTAGCTACTCTACATGCGGGTTATAAGCCACCTTCGAGCTCAACGGCACGGAGTTCACGCACCCAGCGAGTCATCACAGCTGATCACCACAAGGGGGCCACAGGCACCGCATGTCAAAGCCTCCTAAGTCCGCGAAAACACTTGACTCATCACTAACTACAAGAACTCCTACGAAAATCAGTAAACACTATACACTAAAACGGCTGCAACACCCCATTCACTCTCTGGAAGGCGGGGTTTTCAACTGTTAAAAAATAAAAACCCTTAGCATTTTTATAGCTTTAAAGTCACTAGATTATTAGATGGTGTAAAGAAGTGAGGTATGCACTAGTACTGGCTCTAGCCCTCTTGGCCATGACGGCAACTCTAGCCAGCGTCTTCGCATACTACCCGTTAACTCTGCAGGTTGTGCCAACGGCTCCGGGAGTCGTGTTCGAAAAGGGTAGTAACGCTGGTCAACCCGACATCGGAGCAAGGAACACCATCACGGTCTCCGTAGGAGCCAACAAGACATCGGCGACCATCACCATTCACCCAACCTACCAGGAGAACTACTACAAGGACGTTCTGAGGATCAACAACACGGATGACAACGCGATGAACGTCTACATAGTCTTCACATCCGTGTCGAACACGTTGCCAGCGGGTAGCGTCGTGAAGCTCTTCGTCTACGAGGATACCACCAAGGTCAAAGAGCTCAACGTAACCAGTCCACAGCTCAACCAGCCAATAAGCATTGGTCTACTGGGGGCTACAAAGGTCTGGCAGATCGACATCTACGTCTACATACCCGAGGGAACAGTCATCACAGGGAGATCCTACACGGCGGACGCTAAGCTAGTGTACACGCCGTCAACGGAGACTCCGCCCGCGAACCCAGCCGGTGGAAGGTAGTAGGAGATGACCCGGCCGAGCCCCTCTAGAATTAAATCGTTTTTTTGTTAAA